>JAHRWY010000094.1:0-6806 GCA_019104935.1 Kaistella sp. | reverse complement strand
AGAAAAAGTACAGCAAACAAAGGAAAATATGAAGGAAAAAGGTATTTTCCGGAATCTTTTCAGAAAAAAATCCGAAAACTAATTTTCGGATATATGTGTTATTCTAAAATAAAATCTTCCCTCTCATTTATCGGAATGCCTCGCAGGAAATTATCGAATTCCTCTCCTGTGTAATTACTTTCAGCGCCATAAGAATCAATGATGATCGACTGTAAACCATTTTTATCCTGAAGTACATACAGAACCGCATTGTCTTCCGGATTGCTGTCGCCTTCAAATCGGTAAGATTTTATGATGGATAAATCGGTCGGCTCATAAGCGATATCTGTTTCCTGCAAAATAAACTTTTTGTCTTCTGTCATACAGATCTCTCTGGTAATGCCACGTTCCCTAAGAACATTGATTACCTGGGACAGGGTTTTTAAATTGTGATTTGCCATAATATTTTGTAATTTTTAATGATCTTAAAGTTACAAAATGTTTGCCGAAGGTGTGGGTAAAAAACAAAAAACGCTGCAAATCAATGAAGATTAACAGCGTTTAAAGTACCTCGGACGGGACTTGAACCCGTACATCCTTGCGGATACAGGATTTTAAGTCCTGCGTGTCTACCAGTTCCACCACCAAGGCAGGTAGATTGTTGAGCGAAAAACGGGATTCGAACCCGCGACCCCGACCTTGGCAAGGTCGTGCTCTACCAGCTGAGCTATTTTCGCAATAAAAGTGCGGATGGAGGGACTCGAACCCACACGCCTCACAGCACCAGATCCTAAGTCTGGCATGGCTACCAATTACATCACATCCGCTAAATAACTTCTTCTCTTTTTTTGTGAGTGCAAATATAAATACTTTTTCTCTTTTAAAGCAAGAAAATTTTACATTTTTTCAGATTTTTAAAGTTTTTAATTTTCCAACTTCTTTTTGTCTCGTTTATTTATTACTTTTACACCTTTAACAATCAATTATGGAATTACAAGGAATTATAAAGAAACTGGGTGACGTTCAGACGTTTGCAAGCGGCTTTCAGAAAAGAGAAATGGTTATTGTGACCGAAGAACAGTACCCGCAACCAATTAGTATCGAGTTTCTGAAAGAAAAAGGTGATTTACTTAATGCTTATAAAGAAGGAGATAAAGTAAAGGTTTCTATCAACATCGGAGGAAGAGAATGGACTTCGCCACAGGGTGAAGTAAGGTATTTTAATTCGATCACAGGATGGAGAATTGAAAAAGTTGATGGTGGAAATTTCAATGAACCTGTAGAGGCACGTCCGGCAGAATCGAAACCTGCAGCTTCCAATACCGATGTTTTTGCTGAAGAAGATGATGATTTACCTTTCTAAAAGATTGGTCGAAACAAAAAAAATAAATAAAAATCCTGCCTTGCCCAAGCGCAGGATTTAATTTTTGAAAAATGGTTTTACTCGATCCAAACGAAATCTCTTTTCCCGATCCTGAATTGATGAATTCAGAAAGCGGCTTGCTGGCGGTGGGTGGCGACCTTTCTCCCGAAAGACTCTTGTTCGCTTACCAAATTGGGCTTTTTCCGTGGTATAATGAAGGCGAAGAAATTCTTTGGTGGTGTCCGAATCCAAGATTTGTGCTTTTTCCGGATGAAGTGCGGATTTCAAAATCAATGAAGAAGATCCTGCGAGATGAAGTCTTTACTTTTACTGAAAACAAATGTTTCCGCGAAGTCATGCTTCACTGCAAAAACGCCTACCGAAAAGGGCAGGACGGAACCTGGATTTCCGATGAACTGATTGACTCGTTTACAAAACTTCATGAACATGGTTTTGCAAAAAGCTTTGAAGTCTGGCAGAACGAAGAACTCGTCGGTGGCTTTTACGGAGTTCAGATCGGAAACGTGTTTTGTGGCGAAAGTATGTTCGCCAAAGTAAGCAACGCCTCAAAAGCCGGATTTATAAATTTCATCCTGCAGAATAAAGATCTGGAACTAATCGACTGTCAGATTCACTCTGAGCATCTCGAAAGTCTTGGCGCAAGGATGATTCCCAAACTTGAATATTTAAACATTTTAAAAAGAAACAATGAATCCTGAAAAAGAAAAATGGGTTTTACTGGTGTTGCTCTCCGTTATTTGGGGTTCTTCATTTATACTGATAAAAAAATCACTGGAGCATTTCAATCCGTATGAAGTAGGCGCGCTGCGTGTTTTGATTGCCGGAATTATTCTGCTTCCTTTGGCAATTCTCAACATCAGGAAATTTCCAAAAAAACATTTGAAATGGCTTATACTCGCTGCAGTGACAGGAAATTTCATTCCAATGTTTCTTTTCCCGATTGCGGAAACCGAGGTCAGCAGCAGCATTGCAGGGATCATCAACTCGATGATGCCGATTTTCGTGATTATTGTGGGCGCGCTGCTCTGGAAATTTCATACCACCAAAAGACAGGTTGTTGGCGTCATCATCAGTTTTACCGGTGCGTGTATTTTGGCGTTTTCCGGTGGCGAAGGCGGCGAGTTCAAACTGATTCCGATATTACTGTTACTTTTGGCGACCTTAATGTATGCAATAAGTACCACGACGGTAAAATCAAAACTCAGTGATGTTCCTGCAAAAATTCTTTCCGCATTTGTCTTTTCATTTGTTCTGATTCTTCCATCGTTAATTGCACTGGTATTTGCAGGTTTTTTTAATAATCTTCAGATAAACAGCAGTTTATGGGAAGGGATTGGCTTTGTAAGTTTACTCTCAATCTTCGGAACCGGGCTGGCGATGATGCTTAATTACAGACTTCTGAGTGTTTCAACTCCGCTTTTTGCCTCTACCGTTACGTTGCTGATGCCGGTTGTGGCGATTATCTGGGGACTTTTGGATGGGGAAAAACTAACTTTGATGCAGGGTTTTGGAGGAGTAATTATTCTGGCGGGATTAATTTTTCTCCGGCAGATGCCCGCAGCCCAAAAATAAAAAACTGCAAAGCCCAATGGACAGTGCAGTTTGAAATAAATCTAATAAAAAGTAAAAATGAAAGGCGACAAAGATATGTTTTTGTTTCCATATGATGCAAGCTATTTTTAAATTATTTTTAAAAATTTTCAAAAGAGCCTCAGGTTTTTAATATTTTCCTAAATTAGCATCATGTTTATCAAAGATTACATTTCGAAAGATTACCCGGCTTTCAACTCCAGCGACAAGATTGATGATGCAAACGAAATGGCGAAAGAGTTCGGTTATTCTCATGTATTTGTAAAAAAGAAAGGCGTGTACCAGGGCGCAATCAGCCAGTCCTTTTTAGATGAAAGTCCGGAAGGAACGCTGGGTTCACTCGATATGCATTTCGAAAAATTTGCAATTCTGGACGACGGTAATCTGCTCGATTCCATCAAACTTTTTCACACCTTCAACTGTAACGTGGTTCCCGTGATTTCGAAGACCGAAAAATACATGGGCTATCTTTGCTGCGACGATATCTTTCATGAATTTTCAAAATACCCGCTTTTTTCGGAAAACGGTGCCATAATGATTGTGCAGACCAGTGGCAGACACTATTCGATGACCGAAGTCTGCAGAATTGTAGAATCAAACAACGGTAAAATTTACGGCTGTTTCATTAATTTGATTACCGAAGATTATATTCAGATCACACTGAAATTCAACAGCGAAAATACCAGTTCTATCGACGAAACATTCGAAAGATACGGCTACAGCGTAGTTCATAAATATTATGACGATGAGAAAGAAGACCTGCTGAAAGACAGATTTGGTTTCTTCCAAAAATTTCTGGAGTTTTAAATGATGAAGGCAGCAATATATTCTCAAAAAAGCGATTTAGATACCTTTCTGTATCTCAGTAAATTTGTTTCAGAGCTCGAAAAAAGAGGCGTGCAGGCAGTTTTACACGAAGAAATGGCCAACGCGATGCAGTTTTCGAAAATCTTTGAAACCTTTTGTGGGAAAGAAGACTTAAAACAGAAAAAAGTAGATCTTTTTTTTACCTTCGGAGGCGATGGTACCATTGTAAACTCATTGCTGTATGTGCAGGATTTAGAAATTCCTGTGGTGGGGGTAAATACCGGAAGGCTGGGGTTTCTGGCAAGTTTCAGTAAGGAGGAAGTTTTTTTGGAACTTGATGATATTATTAAAGGAGAAGTAAAAATTAGCCGAAGGTCGGTTATTGAAATTGTTTCGCCGAACAACTCTGTTTTCTTTCCTTTTGCCTTAAACGATTTAACGATCTCGCGTAAAGAAACTACCGCTATGATTACGGTAGAATCTTATATTAACGGTGAGTTTCTGAATGTATTTTGGGGAGACGGCCTGATTATCTCAACACCAACAGGCTCTACAGCCTATTCATTAAGTTGTGGCGGACCCATAATTACACCAGCCAACGCCAATTTCGTCATCACACCTATTGCACCTCATAATCTGAATGTGCGACCTTTAATTGTAAATGATGATGTGGAAATTCGCCTGAAAGTTGAAAGCCGGGTTCCGCAATATTCCCTTTCTCTGGATTCCAGGTTGATCCACATGGAAACCGATGTGGAAATTGTCCTCAGAAAAGCCAAGTTTCAGATACTGCTCATTCACCCGAATAAGTTAAGTTTTTACGAAACAATACGCCAGAAACTCCTTTGGGGAAAAGACAAAAGAAACTGATGTTTTTCGCATAAAATTCTTAACTTTACACACCTAAAATTCAGAATAAATCTTTTAAAAAATATATTATGAACAGACGTTTTCCGGCAGGTGTTGCCACAGGTCAAATGGTTACCGACATTTTTGAATATGCTAAAGAAAATAACTTTGCACTTCCCGCAGTAAACGTTATCGGTTCGAGTAACATCAACGCAGTGATGGAGACTGCTGCGAAATTAAATGCTCCCGTAATTATTCAGTTTTCTAATGGCGGCGCGGCCTATAATGCAGGTAAAGGTTTGAGCAATGATGGGCAAAAAGCTGCGATTGCCGGTGCTGTTGCCGGTGCTAAACATATCCACACGTTGGCTGAAGCTTACGGTGCAACCGTAATTCTGCATACTGATCACTGTGCGAAAAAACTTTTACCTTGGATTGACGGTTTAATGGAGGCTAACGAAGAGTTTTTCGCGCAAACCGGAAAATCTCTGTACTCATCACACATGCTGGATCTTTCTGAAGAACCGATTGAAGAAAACCTTGACATTTCCTGCAAATATTTCGAAAGAATGGCAAAAATGGGAATGACCCTGGAAATTGAACTCGGAGTTACCGGTGGTGAAGAGGATGGTGTAGACAATTCTGGAGTAGATTCTTCTAAACTGTACACCCAGCCTGATGAGGTGGCGTACGCTTACGAAAGATTGAAGGCAATTTCACCTCACTTTACCATTGCAGCAGCATTCGGTAATGTTCACGGCGTTTACAAGCCAGGAAATGTGAAACTGACACCAAAAATTTTAGATAATTCTCAGAAATACGTTCAGGAAAAGTTTGGCCTTGGTGAAAAACCGGTGAACTTCGTATTCCACGGCGGATCTGGTTCTACTGTTGAAGAAATTAGAGAAGCAATCAGCTATGGTGCGATAAAAATGAACATCGATACCGACCTTCAGTTTGCGTACACCGAAGGAATCCGCGATTATATGGTTAATAATCTTGAGTATTTGAAAACTCAGATCGGAAACCCTGACGGAGACGATAAACCAAACAAAAAATTCTATGACCCAAGAGTTTGGATCAGAAAAGGCGAAGAAACTTTCAGTGCAAGACTTGAAAAAGCTTTTGAAGATCTGAACAATGTAAATACACTTTAAAATTAAAATTTTAGATGATAAATTTTAAATGTGTCGCACTTTTATAATTTAAAATCTGGAATCTAAAATCTATCAAAAATGGCATTCGACTGGTTTAAAAGAAAAGCAAAAAATATCACCACTTCCACAGAAGACAAAAAAGATCTTCCGAAAGGACTTTGGCATCAGACTCCTACGGGGAAAATTATTGAGCACGAGGAACTTAAAGCTAATAATTATGTCTCTCCGGAAGACGGTTTCCATGTGAGAATTGGCAGCAACGAATTCTTTTCAATTCTTTTCGACGGAAATAAATATACAGAACTCGACGCCAACGTAGAAAGCGTTGATATGCTGACTTTTAAAGATACCAAAGCTTATACAGACCGTTTAAAAGAAGTAAAAGCCAAAACCAAATTAACAGATTCCATCCGTAATGCAGTAGGAACGGTAAACGGAGAGAAAATAGTGATTTCATGTATGGATTTTGCGTTCATCGGGGGATCTTTAGGTTCGGTAATGGGCGAAAAAATCCGTCGTGCAGTAGATTACTGTATAGAACACCGCCTTCCTTACATGATCATCTGCCAGTCCGGTGGTGCAAGAATGCAGGAAGCGACTTACTCCCTGATGCAGTTGGCAAAGGTTCAGGCAAAATTAGCCCAACTTTCTGAAGAAGGACTTCTGTACATCGCCTATTTATGTGACCCTACTTTTGGAGGAATTACCGCATCTTTCGCAATGACTGCCGATATTATTATGGCAGAACCGGGTGCGTTGATCGGATTTGCCGGACCACGGGTAATTCGTGAAACGATCGGAAAAGATTTGCCGGAAGGTTTCCAGACTTCAGAGTTTCTGCAGGAAAAAGGTTTCGTAGACTTTATTGTGAAGCGTACAGAAATTAAAGAGAAGGTTTCCAAAACTGTGAGACTTCTCGTACATTAATATAATCTAAAAAGCGATAAAAATCTCTCCTTTACAGGGGAGATTTCTATTATGAGAAGAATAGCCAGAATATTGCTCAACACCTTAAGAACTTTAAGTTTCAGAAAAATTCT
>JAHRWY010000075.1:0-4890 GCA_019104935.1 Kaistella sp. | reverse complement strand
TCATCGGGATCAATATCAGTAACAAGAGCTTTGATAATATCATAACCGTAACTCTGCATCGCTTCCTGAAGCTCTCCTTTTACCGCGATAGCCACATCATCTTTTCTCACGAAAACGTCATCAAGTTTCAGCTTTGGAACTTCAGCTCTTACCACATCAAAAACATAAGAAGTGATCTGGTTTTCAGGATTTTCCAGACGGTAGAATGAATCTGCAACCTGTGCGGTAATCACCTGATACTGAACAGAAACTTTCATCCTGATAAATACGTTGTCTAGCGTTTTGGTATCAATAATAACATCCAATTGCTGAATTCTGAGGTTCATCCGTTTTGCAACCTGATCGATAAACGGGATCTTAAGATGCAGCCCCGACTGGCGCACCACATGAAATTTACCCAATCGTTCTACAATCGCAGCCGTAGCCTGCCTGACCGTAAAAAAAGAGGCAAAAAGGATGATAAGTCCCAGGAAAATAATAATTCCAAAATACGTCATTGTTTAATTTTTTTTATGGTTAATAAATAACTTATACTGCTTAAAGATAATCAATTTTTACCGAAACTACACCGTCATTCCGATATCAATTCCTTTAATTTTGCGGTAAAGATCGGTCGCATAATTATCTGTCATTCCCGAAACAAAATCAATTACGCCCAAAACCTTCTGGTAATCTGTACCTTCATCATAAACAAACTGTTGCGGCAATAGCTTAAGCGCCATTTTATCATAAGATTTCCGGTGGTCTTTTTGTTTCAAAACCGGTGGAATAAAATGATTCAGCAATTCATACATTACATTGTAACCGGCGTTTTCAATCTCGATGACATTTTTATGGTTGTAAATTTCCGCGATCGAGAAATTTTCAATTTCCTGCAGAGAATCGTTATCTGCCTTATAAATGTCGAGCAAAGCCTGATCTAAATTTCCGCTTATTATTTTGGGGAAATTGGTTTGGTAAAGCTCTATCGATTTATTGATGAGCGCGTTGATGACTTTTGCCCGCAGGTAAGAAATCCTCTCGTTGCGATTGGTAAGAATCGCGAGCTTCTCTTCTACCCTTTTGATGTTTTGATTTTCAGATTTAATGAGTTCCATAAACAGATCTTCGCAATCGGAAGTCGATACAATCCCCAGCCGGTGCGCGTCTTCCATATCGATAATGTTGTAGCAGATATCATCGGCAGCTTCAACCAACCAAACGAATGGATGTCTTTTAAAGATGGTAGGTTCTTCATTTTCCGGGATTAAATTCACGCCTTTGGCAATCTCCAGAAACGTATTTTTTTCATTCTGAAAAAACCCGAACTTTTTTCTGTGGATGATCCCTTTTTTCTTGGCGATGGCTTCGCAGGGATATTTGGCGATGCTTGCCAGCGTGGTAAAAGTAAGCTGGGTTCCGCCTTCATCTTTGCCGTTCTGCTGATGGGTTAAAACCCTTATTGCATTGGCATTCCCTTCAAAATTGACCAGATCTGCCCATTCTTTTTCTGTAAATTTCGGCTTTAAATCGTTTTCGTTTTTTTCGAAATAACTGGCAATGGCATCTTCACCGGAATGCCCGAAAGCAGGATTCCCAACATCATGACAGAGGCATGCCGCGGCAATTACGTTCTGCAGATTGTGTTGGTAAAAAACTTTCGTCTGATCATCCAGATCATTACCGAACTGCGTAAAGATAAATTCACCTGCGGCACTTCCCAAACTGCGTCCTACAGAAGAAACCTCGAGTGAATGCGTTAAACGGTTATGAACAAACACACTTCCGGGAAGCGGGAAAACCTGGGTTTTATTCTGCAGTCTGCGGAATGCTGCCGAGAAAATAATACGGTCGAAATCTCTTTGAAAATCGGTTCTGGAAGCTGAAGTTGCAGCAAGGTTCCCGGTGCGCTGGTGGGTGAAAATACGGTTTAAATCCATCCTTCAAAAATACATTTTTTATTGTGTAGATAAAATGGTTTATATTTCAGTAAAAGCATAGTTTTTTTTGCGAAAAAGACCAGAAACTTTATTCGTAAAATGACTAAACGTGTTTTATTAAATTCCAGGTTTATGGCATAAAACACCACTTACATACGGAAATTTTCTTTGATTTCCCATTTGCATCTGCAACATTGTTGTGCTATCATTGCAAAAAATTATTTATGAAGAATTTATATTTTCTTGCTGCTGTGTTTTTTTGCAGCAGTATTTCTGCACAAAACCAAATTTCATTTGAAACTTCCGAAGGTTACCAGTTGGGAAGTTTGAACGGACAGAATTCCTGGCAAATTACTGATGATGGCGAAGGTAATTTCGTGGAAAACCAGGTGGTTTCTGCTGAAAAATTCAGTGCAGGAATCTACTCATTTAAAAATGGATATACTGATGCGTATGGTGGACAGATGTTCCCGATTATTGGTGCGCAGAAAAGTTTTGATCAGCCGTTGGATTATAATGACACTACCATCTCTTTTGATGTTTTAGTTACCGAGACTGACGGTTCAATATTTGAAATGGCAGCCTACGGAATCAGTGCTGATGAAGAATATTATCCAATATTTGATTTAGCTTTTGATTATTCCGGTACTCTACATGTTATCACCAGCATAGATTACGACATGGAAGACACGGGGATTTCGTGGCAGCCTAACCAATGGTATAAGGTAACGGTAAAAGTATCTGCAAATGAAATCAAGTATTTCATTGACGGAACATTAATTTATACGACTCCAAACTTCACACAGATCAATCTGGAAGGGATGAATTTCCTACATGATAATTACGGTGGTGATGCCTATATTGACAACATTAAAATCAATGAAGCAAATATGGCGGTAAGCAGCGTGACAAAAGGAAATATTGCAGTATATCCAAATCCTGTAAAAACCAATCTGCACTTCAATCTTCCGAATGGTGAAAAAGTTTCAACCATCCAGATTTATAATATGGTAGGCCAGAACGTATTCACAAAAAATACATCAGATGCCACTCTAAATCTTGAGAATCTGAAAGCCGGCACCTATATTATTACCGTTAACAGTACGAAAGGAACTTCTTATTCTTCTAAATTCATTAAAGAATAATTAGCCTGAATGATCTAAAATATGACAGAAAATTCCCGAACTGAAGTTTGGGAATTTTTTATTACTGATGAAAGCTCTCGAAAAGATAAAAACGGAAGCCAACCCAAACGTTCATTAGTGAAAATCATGAAATAGATTTATGATAAGAAGATAAATGTTATATTTGAATGATCAACAACTTATCATATTCATGAGAGCTATGCCCAGATCTGGGTATATATTACTGTAATATATAAGTAAGTTACCTGCAATCTTATCAAAACTACCGATAGTAATGGATTTAACAACAAAATTATTAGTACAATCAAAAGAAAATAAATCGTTTTTAAGTTTTTGGACTTACAATGATGACGATAAGTTTTGGTTTGGACAAGTATTGGATTTTAATGATGAATTGGTTTTCATTCAACATTATACAAAATATGGAAAGAAAGATGGAATCATTGTTACAAAAATCTCCGAAATAATAAGCATAGATTTTAATGATAATTATGGAAAAGCAATGACTTTTATTATTGAGAACTCCGAAGAATTGGCAAGAGAAAATGAATTCAAATTTGACTATTTTGAAAGTGAAAATTGGAAAACTATTCTTTTAAATCAATTGAAACATAGAACAGAAATAATTACAAGCGTAGAAATTAATGATGAATATTTTTGTGGATTCATAGAAGATACGGATGAGAGTAATTTTGTTATCAAATTAATTGGTTCACTTGGAGAAGATGAAGGAAACGCGTTATACAAAATTGAAGATATTACCGGTTTTAAAATTAATGATATTGACAATCGAAAAAGATTAATGTTATTTAATTGGAGAAAAAAAGACTGCAGCTAATAATTAAGCTTCAGATTCGCTCCGTTCGGCTGAGCCTCGGGTCCGTTTGTGTGCAAGACAATAAATGAAAGCCCATCGAACAATCTCTTTTAATCAAAGAATCCCCTTCAAAACTGAAGGGGATTCTTTGTATAAAACATTTTTAATTACATATAAGATTCAATCGGTGCGCAGGTACAGATTAAGTTTCTGTCTCCGTAAGCTTCATCAACTCGGGCAACCGTTGCAAAGAATTTGTGATCTCTCACCCATTCCAAAGGATAGGCTGCTTTTTCTCGGCTGTATGGTTTGTCCCAGGCATCTGAAATCACCAACTGCTCTGTATGAGGCGCGTTTTTCAATACGTTGTTTGCTGCATCAGCAGTTCCTTCTGCAATTTCCTCGATTTCTTTTTTAATGGAGATCAATGCTTCCGCGAAACGGTCGATTTCTCTTTTGCTTTCAGATTCTGTTGGCTCAATCATCAGGGTTCCGGCAACAGGGAAACTCACTGTAGGCGCATGGAAACCGTAATCCATCAAACGTTTTGCAACGTCAGCAACTTCAATTCCAAGCGGCTTAAACTGACGGAAATCTACGATACATTCGTGAGCAACTCTTCCCGCTTTGTTGGCGTATAAAATCGGGAAATGTTCTGCTAAAACTTCTTTCAGGTAATTGGCGTTCAGAATTGCGTGTTCTGTAGATTTTTTCAAACCGGAAGTTCCGAGCATTTTGATGTAAGCATAAGAAATATTCAAAACCAATGAAGACCCGTAAGGTGCAGCTGAAATAGCGTCGATGGCTTCTTTATCACCGATTTTGATATTTGGATTTGATGGTAAAAACTTCACCAAATGTTCCGCAACGCAGATCGGACCAACACCCGGACCACCACCACCGTGAGGAATAGCGAATGTCTTGTGAAGATTCAGGTGACAAACATCTGCCCCGATATTTCCGGGAGAAGTGAAACCTACCTGTGCATTCATATTGGCACCGTCCATAT
>JAHRWY010000016.1:0-3120 GCA_019104935.1 Kaistella sp. | reverse complement strand
TGGTGGAATGAAGAAGTTTTTAAAACTTTAAAAGAAAAGAATATTGTTTTCTCCGGAGTGAGTTTTCCGAAAGACATTCCGGACGAATTTATCACAAACAGCAGTAAATTTGCGTATTACAGGCTGCATGGCGTCCCCGTTCTTTTCAAATCAGAATATTCTGAAGAAGAGCTGATGAATTTAGCTGATGAAATTAAGAAGGCTAAAGAAACAGTCTTCGTATTTTTTAACAATACGTGGGGAACTGCGGCTTTAAAGAATGCACTTTTTCTGAAAAAACTTTTGGAATAGCATTAAAACTTTCTTTCAATCACATAATCCAGCATCAGGTTCAGTGAATGTTTGGCTTCCGAATCCGGGAAATCATTCAGAATATCTTTCGCGCGCTGCTGGTAATCTTTCATCACTGAAATAGCATAATCGAGTCCGCCTGAACTTTTCACAAAGGCAATGAGTTCTTTCACGCGCTTTGTGTCATTATTATACCGTTTAATCGTGTTGAAATAATGTTTTCTGTCGTTTTCGGTGGCTTTTTTTAAGGTATAAATCAAAGGCAAAGTCATTTTCTGCTCTTTAATATCAATCCCGACAGGTTTGCCGATAATGTTTGACGTAAGATAATCGAAAAGATCGTCTTTAATCTGAAACGCCATACCGGTAAGTGTCCCGAATTCCATCATCTTTTTGGCCATCGTTTCATCAACATTGTTGGATACTACTCCGATTTCGCAACAAGCAGCAATTAACGTGGCTGTTTTCTGACGGATGATTTCGTAGTACACTTCTTCCGTAATGTCGAGTTTGCGCGCTTTTTCGAGCTGCAGAAGTTCACCTTCAGCCATTTCACGGATGGTTCGGGAAATCACTGCAAGCAAATCAAAATCTTTATGATCTGTTGAAAGTAACACAGCTTTAGAAAGCAGATAATCGCCTACCAAAACCGCAATTTTATTCTTCCACAAGGCATTGATGGAGAAGAAATTTCTGCGCTTGAAACTTTCGTCCACTACATCATCATGCACCAAAGTTGCAGTGTGAATAAGTTCAATCATCGAGGCGCCGCGGAAGGTTTTTTCATTCACCTCGCCCACCAGTTTTGCACACAGAAAAACAAACATTGGCCGCATCTGCTTGCCTTTGGTGGTTACAATAAACCGCGTAACTTTATCTAAAAGCGGCACATTGCTCTGCATGGATTCATAAAACTTCTGTTCGAAAAGTTTCATTTCACCGGAAATGGGTTTCTTGATTTCTTCTATGGTATTCGCCACGTACTATGAATAAAGATGTTGAAAGTTAAAGATTGACAAATATAATTAAATTTACCGCAGGTTTCGCAGATTATTAAAGATAAAAAGATCGATCGATTTTCTGTTTCAGATGAAAAAAAATTACTTTACTTTATCGGCGGGAACAAAATAAGATGCCTGTTTTGCAATACCCAAAGGAGTGCGGAATTCTTCTCCGGAAATATAAATTCCACTTTCATCTACTGCAATTCCTTCAATCTGGCCGATGACCAATGAAGAACCGAGATAATATTTTCTGGGCTGTTCTTTGAAAAAAACGCCGCGTTCCGTTTCATCAAAGACTGACAGAAAAACTTCCGTATTCTTTGTATAGCCGATTAAATAAAGCTTTCCCTGAAAATATGCAGCATCAGTAACAAAGAAACCCGTTTTAAAACTTTCGGTTTTTTCGGCGGCCTGATTTTCCGTCAAGTCAGGATTCAGAACATAATGTGTTGTTGATATTGAAGACCATTCTTTGGTAAAAACATGTATCTTTCCATTCAGAATCAGTAGTGCTTCTGCATCGAAATCTGTTTTTAAGACTTTTCTGCTGAAATCCTTCTGTTCAGGATAAAAGAATGAAATTACCTTAGTTTCACCGGAATTTTCAAACGGAATTTTATAAATCCTGAGATCAGTTCTGGTTCCGACATTATTGCCGAAGTCGCCGGTATAAAGATGCAAAGAATCGCTCGCAATGGCTTCCCAGTCGTGATTTTGCAGTCCGGTTTTTATGGTTTTAAGTATTTTACCTGAAGATTTATCGATTTCGAAAATTTCAGAAGAATTTCCGCCGTCGTTCATGGTGTAAAGTTTTCCACGGAAAAAATCAAGACCCGAATTTTCTTTCAAAGAATCGCTGAGATAAGAAACACGGTATTTGGCGATCTTTAAAAAATCGGTCTCCTGAGCGAAACCGTTAGAAAAAAAGAAAAAGGAAAAAAAGAAAACTAATTTCTTCATGATAATTTACGTCTTAAAAGCAATAAGCGGATTTTCACAAAATCGTAAAGCAATCCCAGAAGTAAAATGAAACTTCCGAACATTAGGGTTCTGATCCCGAAATGCGTGTAAAGAATTCCGCCAGAAACTCCGCCGGCGAAAAACAGCCAGATAATGGTTAAACGCAGTTTTATCGATTTGATGAGTTTCTTTTTGTGTTTCTGATCTTTATAGAAGAAAAGCTGCGAAAACTCAATTCCCATGTCGGTAAAAAGTCCAGTTAAGTGCGTCGTACGAACTACCGCGTTCGAGATGCTTGTAACCAGCGAATTCTGCATTCCCATGGCAAACAAAAGGCTGAAAGCGATAAGATCGGGATTTTTCTCTATCAGAAAACTTCCGGTGATTGCAAGCGTTGCAAGAATCACGGCTTCGGTAACAGTAGGAATGATGTAAATTAGATTTTCTCTCCGGCGCGAATAAATCTCAACCATAAAGTTGGAAAAAAAGGCTCCCAGAAAAAAGAAAAAGATATAAAGTGCAACGTGAAAGGCGCTCCGGAAATCCTGCTTGAAAGCTTCGTCTACAAAATAGGCAAAATGACCGGTAACATTGGTAGTAAGCTTTTGGACAGAGAAAAATCCCACAACATTTACCAAACCTGCGACGAAACTCAGCAGTGAGGCAATCCCAAGATTATGCTTAGCGGTGCGGGTTTTTCCTTTATGGCTGAACATTACTCACTGGATTTATTGGCGAGCTGTCCGCAGGCTGCATCGATGTCGCCTCCCCGACTTCGGCGGATCAGCACGGTGATTCCGGCATTTTCAAGTTGGCGTACATAATTTTCCTCGGCTTCTTTGTTGCATTTGTCGTATTTCCCGTC
>JAHRWY010000257.1:0-3983 GCA_019104935.1 Kaistella sp. | reverse complement strand
GGACAAACATCAGCGCACGGGATTTCGCACTGCTGATGGCTGAAGTCCAGTAAGGTGGTGTATCTGGATTATCGGCAACCATTTCGTCATTGATCATAAATGTTCCGCGGAAGCCTGGCGTGAGCTTAAATCTGCTGAAATAAAACTGAATCCCAAGCTCTGCCGACCATGCAAAGTTACTTGCAGTGGTTCGGAAAAGGCCCTGAGAATTGTCATCGGCTGCTTTGCTGTTGGACTGGAGATTCATCATCCAGTTCACTCCTGCCGCTGCGTAAGGACGGGAATTATACCATCGGTCACCATGTACTTCAATTAAAAGAGGCAGATCAACATACGTAGATTTTACGGTTCTGAGTTTATCTGCATCCGTTAAAGTTCTGGGGGTGAAAGGTGGATTGGCGTTGGTTCCGCCCGCATACTGGTCGTTGGATTGGGTATTGAAGTAAAGTTCTCGCTCTACAAACTGCAAACCGGGCTCAAATCGTAAGTCGAAGTTATCATTCAGACGAAGTTTCCCGATAAGTCCGGCGCCAAAACTGTAAGATGATTTGCTTTGCACGAGATTTTTCTGCCCATCCATACCAAACATAGGATCTAAAACCAATTTATAATCGAAGTTATTACCGGCAAGATAAAAACCATAACTGAATTTCTGGTTATCAAAACCCTCCAGATTATCTGCCCGGTCTTTGGTCCGGAAAAGCTGTGCATTGCCGAGGGAGGCAATAAAAATTGCTGCTACAAAATGAATTTTAGATGCTGTTTTCCACATATTATTTGGTTGCCTTGTAAATCGTTGCAATGCCTAAACTCAGTTTTTTATATTCCACATTTTTGAATCCTGTTTCGAGCAGAATATTTTTCATTTTCTCGCCGAACGGAAATGCATTTACCGAATCCGGAAGATAAGTGTATGCGCGGTTATCTTTAGAAACCAGTTTACCGATCTGAGGCAGAATATTTTTAAAGTAGAACATATAAAGCGGACCTAAAAAGCCCTCCACTTTAGAAAACTCAAGAATATAAACGCTTTTATTTTCCTTCACTACTCTTCTGAGTTCCGCCAGACCTTTTTCCAGATTCTCGAAATTTCTTACTCCAAAGGCAACGGTAACCGCATCGAATTTATTGCTTTCGAAAGGCATGTTTTCGGCGTCGCCTTTTATCATGCTTATTTTGCCGTCTAAATTAAGTTTTTTTATTTTATCGATACCTACATTCAGCATCTGCTGCGACAGATCGAAACCTACAATCTGCGCACCGGTTCCTTTGTGAACGGCAATGGCGAGATCTCCTGTTCCCGTAGCCACATCCAAAACCTCTTTTGGCTGGTCTTTGTTTAGCCATTTCACGAGTGTATTTCGCCACAGCACATCAATTTTCATCGAAAGAACATGGTTCAGCAAATCGTATTTCGGAGCAATATTGTCGAACATTTCTTCAACTTCATGCTTTTTTCCGGCTTCTGTATTATAAGGTTTTACAGTGTTCAAGATTGAGATTTTAAAATTTGTAATATTCTTTGTAATAATTCAGAAAATCAACTTTTCTGAATATTTTGGTACGCGATTCTACTTTCTGAACATTTTTTACGATTTTGTCGTAGTCTTCATCAATGTTATAGTAAAATTCGTCTGTGTATAATTTATTGAAGTGTTTTGGGGCGTTCACGTATTTTTTTCCGTCGATCAATGTTGTTTTTCTTGCAGATAAGAGTGAATCTTTATCGAGACCATAACCGTAGAACTGTTCGTTGATATAATAATCCTGATGGGCGATATTCAGCAAGCCACGGTTTTTGTTCACCACAAATGCAGAGTCATAAAGCAGTTCTTTTTTCCCGTCAAAAACCTGAATTCCGTTTTTACCTTTATTCAGATTAACCTTAAGCATTTGCCCAGCAGCAATTATTTTTTCGTCTCCTTTATTGAGTCTGAAATAATAAGTTTCGCCGGTAGGATTATCTACAAGGTAATAATTTTTCTTAGCCAAAAACAAAAAGTAAACTCCGAAAGCAAACAGTACAGCAATGACCGATATAATTAAACCTTTAGTAGCAGGACTTATTTTCATAAAATTGTTCAAAAAACCTTTGCAAATTTAATAATAATTTTCATTCAACCCGATACAATATAATTCTTAACTTTGTCCAAAATTTTTCAATACAAAAAAATATGCCCAATACAATCATAATAGGCTCAGGAAGTTACATTCCAACCAAAATTATAGGAAGAGACCACTTCATGGATTCGGTATTTTATACCGATGAAGGCGATAAAATCAACAAGCCCAACGAAGAAATTATTCAGAAATTTGTAGAAATCACCGAAATCGAAAACCGAAGATATCTGGAGGACGATGAATTTAACTCTGATCTGGGTTTCAGGGCGGCAAAAGAAGCTATTTATGATGCGAAAATTAATCAGGAAGATTTAGATTATATCATTTACGCAAGTAATTTCGGAGAAGTTGATAAAAACGGAATGACCAATTTTATGCCTTCAATGTCGGCACGTTTAAAAAACAAACTCGGGATTCAAAACAGAAACTGCGTAAATTACGATATGATTTTTGGCTGCCCGGGTTGGGTTGAAGCCATGATTTTGGCCGACACTTTAATTAAAGCTAAAAAAGCCAAATTAATTCTGGTAGTGGGTTCAGAAACACTAAGCCGGGTAACCGACGCTTTCGACAGAAACAAAATGATTTTCGCCGATGGTGCCGGAGCGGTAGTGGTGCAGGCAACCGACGAAGAAAATGTGGGAATTATTGCCGATGCCACACTTTGCGATAATGACATTGAACTTAATTTCTTAGAGAATGCACCTTCCCTGAAACAGGATGAAGACCGCCGCCCACTCTACATCAGAATGCACGGCAGAAAAATTTATGAATATGCACTGAAAAATGTGCCCGATGCCATTAAACAAACCATCGATAAAGCAGGTTTAACAATTGATGATATCGATAAAATACTCATTCATCAGGCCAATGCGAAAATGGATTATGCCATGATCTCGCGACTGTTTAAACTTTATGGCAGAAAAGAATACGATCATAACATCGCACCCATGACCATTCAGCAGTTCGGAAATTCTTCTGTTGCCACCATCCCAACAATGTTCGACCTCATTATTAAAGGCGAAATGAAAGATCAGTCCTTCGCAAAAAAAGGTAACATCGTCTTTGCATCGGTAGGTGCAGGAATGAATATCAATGCGATTGTGTACCGATTTCCTTAAAAAATTTATATAAAGATAAAGAAAGCACAAAATCGATTTTGTGCTTTTTTAATGAAAACTTATGCAGAAAAATTTTCTAATCATCACCGGAATTGTTTTCATTCTGGAGTTCTACGTCTACCAGGCCTTCAAAACCATCACTTCCAACAGTTGGCTGCGGGTAGGTTACTGGGCTGTAACCCTTCTCGTTTATGGCTTTTTTGTCTATGAACTGCTTAATTTTAAACGGAGCGACCGCGACCATCACCGGATTCAGGTTGTAGCATCCGTATTTCTCATTTTTCTGGTTCCAAAACTTTTCATCGTTCTTCTTCTTTTAATGGAAGACATTGCAAGATTCTTCAATTATCTTTTTACGTTTTTCGTAAAACCCGAAACCTATTTCCCTGAAAGAAGAAAATTTGTAAGCATCATTGGGCTTACCGTAGCTGCAGGATTTTCGGCCATGATTATTGACGGAATTGTTTTCGGAAAATACAGACACCGGGTACGTCGCGTTAAACTGAAAATTGCCGGACTACCAGAGAGTTTTAAAGGGTATAAAATCATCCAGATTTCAGATATTCACTCCGGCAGTTTTTTTAATCCCGAAAAATTACAGAATGCAGTTGATTTAATAAATGAACAGAATGCAGATTTGGTTCTGTGTACTGGCGACATGGTGAATAATTTTGCCAGTGAATTCATACCATTTGTTCCGATTTTTGCCGGAATTAAGGCAAAAGACGGGAAATTTTCAGT
>JAHRWY010000239.1:0-3505 GCA_019104935.1 Kaistella sp. | reverse complement strand
TTTGTTGTATTCGCTGTGCATTACACCGGTTCCGGCGCTCATGACCTGAATTTCTCCATTTCTGATCACTGCGGTGGTTCCCATAGAATCTTTATGTTCCAAATCGCCCTCCAGCGGAATAGAAATAATTTCCATATCGCGGTGTGGATGGGTTCCAAATCCCATTCCGGAAGCGACCTGATCGTCATTCAAAACCCGTAAAACCCCGAAATTCATTCTTTCCGGATTATAGTAATTGGCGAAACTGAAGGTATGGTGGGATTTCAACCAGCCATGATCGGCGAAACCTCTGGTGTCTGCTTTATGATAAACTGTTTTCATTTTAATATTTTTATTGGTTTGTTGATGCAAAAATAGAACAACTGAACGGCTAAAACATTGATATAAGATAAGTTATTAACTTTGATAAAAACCGGATATGAAAATCACAGAAAAAAGAATTTATGAAAACCCTGCAAAAGATGATGGCTTTCGGATTTTAGCAGACCGGTTGTGGCCGAGGGGAATGAGCAAAGAAAAAGCCGCAATCAACTGGTGGGCAAGAGACATTGCTCCTTCTACTCAACTCCGGAAATTGTATCACGGAAAAGAGATTGATTTTAAGAAATTCAGTAAAAAGTATTTGAAAGAGCTTTCAGAAAATCCTGAAACCGAAACGTTTTTAAAGGAAATTAAAAAACACAAAACCGTTACGCTACTTACATCTGTAAAAGAAATTGACGAGAGTGAACTTCCTGCGCTGAAAAATTTTATTGAACAGCATCTGAATTTAAAATAAAAATTCCGTCAAATTAAATATGACGGAATTCTATTTTAAATTTAGAAATCTGAATTAAAAATGCACCTGCTGGATTTCTTCTTCCAGTTCTTTATCTGATTCTTTGCCTTCACCTTTGATTAAAAACATGGTTACGGCTGCAGCAATTACCAGACAAAACCCGCCTACCACAATATAATCGATGGACATGTTGCCGAAAAGATTTTTAACGATAGGCCCGCCGAATATGCCGTTGAAAATCTGAGGAATTACAATGAAAAAGTTGAAAATCCCCATATAAACGCCCATTTTTCTCTGCGGAATGGCATCGATGAGCATTGCATAAGGCATTGCCAAAATACTGGCCCAAGCAAATCCCAGCCCGATCATGGAAATCCAAAGCATACCGGTATCTTTAATAAAAAACATGGATATTAAGCCCAAACCTCCCGAGAGTAAAGCTAATGCATGGGTCTGTTTCTTTCCGATGGCTTTTGCAATAGGCGTTAATAAAAATGCAAACGGAATCGCAAATAAGTTATAAAGCCCAAACAAATGTCCGGTTAAATCGCCTGCTTTATTAAATTCCGCAGACTGCGTATCTTCAGGAGAAAGTCCGAAATGATGGGTAGCCAGAGCACTGGTGGTAAATACCCACATGGTAAACAAAGCAAACCAGGAGAAAAACTGCACGGCACCCAATTTTTTCATCAGTGGTGGGATGGTCGCAAAATCCTTAAACATATCCGAAAACCTGGAACGGTGTTCCGTACCTTCTTCCCGGCCCTCGAATTCTGCAAATTCCTTTGGTGAGTATTCTCTCGTCGTAAAAATGGTGTATAAAATAGAGGCAATTAAAACAGCTGCACCTACATAAAAGGCATAGATTACATTATTGGCTACATAACCTTCAGCCGCTACATTAGAAACGCCCATCTTGGTGAGCCAGTTCGGCATTTCGGAACCGATGACTGCGCCGATGCCTATCAGAATCGTCTGGATGGAAAAACCCAGCGTTCCCTGATGTTTTGGAAGCATGTCTCCTACCAGCGCACGGAAAGGTTCCATGGCAATATTCACGGAAAAATCCATCATGGCAAGGAAGATTACGGCCAACAGCAATACATTGGCTGCGACGAGATGGGTTACAGAAGCCGCGTTTGGCAAAAGAACCAAACCGATGGCGCACAAAACCGCACCAATGAGGAAGTAAGGTTTTCTTCTTCCGAGCGGACTCCAGGTATTATCGCCCATGTGACCGATGATGGGCTGAACGATTAAGCCGGTAATGGGTGCTACGAGCCAGAACCAGGAAAGTTGGTGCACATCAGCGCCGAGGTTGGCGAGAATTCTGCTCGCATTTCCGTTCTGCAGGCCAAATGCCATTTGGATGCCGAGAAACCCCATACTCATATTGATAATCTGAGCGATACTGAGGTTGGGTTTTATTTTTTTAGCCATAATTTAATGAATAGAATAATTATTTTTTCTTTAATTCTGAAATTAATGCGTCCTCGATTGGCGTTTTTATTTTCACTACCTCATCGATGACGTCATTGGGAACTGTGGTGGATAAAACATACTGCCGGATTTTCCATTTTACGCCGACTTTTTCCAGGACGCCGGAGCCGCGGCAGATTTTCATCTGGGTATCCAAAACCTCATCAAACCATGCATAGTTGCCGTCTTTACTGAAGGTGATGCTTCTTTTCAGGGAAGTAAAATTCCAGGCTTTGCCTTTGTCGAAAAAAGGTTTTGCCCAGGCCATAAATTCTTTTTTGTTCCAGATTTCGGTGGCGTCGGTACCGATAAATGTGGATTCTTCCGCATACAGATCAAAATAATTTTTGTAATCGGCGGTTGCAGCGAAAGTATTGAGATCGTCGAGAACTTTGCTGATGTTTTTCTTCTGCACATTTTCGTAAAAACCTTTATTTTGGGCTGAAAGCGTTACTGAAAAAGTAAAAAACAGCAATAGGACTGCGATAAAATTTAGTTTTTTCATAATCATGTTTTCTAAACTTACAGCGGCGTAAGATTATTTCAATTCTAAAATTAAAGAAGATTTTCCTGAAACCGTCAATTTATTTTTTGAATTTACCACAAATTCTTTTCCGGAGATGATATCCTTTCCTGAAGAAACTCCATCTAAAGACTCCGTGAAGCGGTTCAAATCAAGAGTCTGTTCTTTTTCGTTATTGTTAATCACAACCATAACTTTCTCCTTTTCGTTGTAACGGAAATAGATATAAACCTTTTCTTTCGGCATATAATGTTTTGTTTTTCCGGTGTGGATCACGTCTTTGCTTTTTCTCCAGTTCAGAACTTTCTGGGTGAAATCATGAAATTCTTTTTGTTCTGCAGTTCTGGTTGCCGGATTGAAAGCATTCTGTGAATCCCCTTTCCAGCCTCCAGGGAAATCTCTTCGGATATCGGCATCGCCTTTGGATTTTTCGCCACGCATTCCGATTTCAGAGCCGTAATAAATCTGCGGAATTCCGCGAACGGTGGAAATTAAAGTTAAGGCCATTTTGTAGTAACGCGAATCGCCGTTAAAGATTTCGTTAAATCTTTCCGTATCGTGGTTTTCGAAGAATACGAGGATGTTGTTGATGTCCGGATACAGAAAATCGTTTCCGAAGGAATTGTAAATTTTAATCATCCCCTTGTCCCAGCTGTCTTCTTCTTTCAGTGCTGAAGGCAGATCTGTATAAAGGGTAAAATCCATAACGGAAGGAAGATTAGAGT
>JAHRWY010000222.1:0-2790 GCA_019104935.1 Kaistella sp. | reverse complement strand
TTTAATTTTCATCTGGATGACTGTAAACCTTTTTCATGCGAAATCTGCCAGCTTTCCGAATGCCAGGTTCGTCAGCGTCCGTTTGTAAAGAAAATTGTATGGAACGAAAATAATATTTCGCAGGTGGATAAACATGATGTTACTACCTAATTTCAACCCTTTCTCAACTGCTGCTTTCTGTAATAGAATAATGGAATAATCAACAGCAGAATTAATGGCTGAATTACAAATCTCCGCATATAAAAGGAAAAAAGATACCCAATCTCAAATTTGGTATAAATGCAGTAAAGATAGATGGGAAATGTGATTGTGAAAACCAGCAACATTAAAACAACAGCCTGCATCGTCCATTCTTTGTTTTTAAATATAAAATGAACAATAAGTGCCGACAGGATTAAATTGAGCGAAAACCTGAAAATATAATTAAAAATCAATTTTGCCCATTCGAAATCGGGGAACGGCGCATTTTTATCTGCCGCATGAAAATAATCGAGAAATGGATCATAGAACACGGAATCTTCTACCATGCGCACTCCGATCAATCCAAAAATTCCGAGAACTACGCTAAAAATGCTAAGAAACTTCATGCTCAGGATTTTTTAACGCAAAAAACTTAATCCAGATCAACCAAAGCACTACAACACTACCATAAATAATCGCCGGGAAAAGATAATCATGTCCTATTTTTGAATATTGTGGCAGTTCAACCAGAAGAATATTTAATCCTGCAATCCGTAAAACATTGATAATGTGCAGGAAAATAAATCCTAAACCTGCAAAAACGAAAGTCTTGAAACCCTGATAAAAAGCAAAAACAAACGCAAGAAAAAGCACCATCACCGATAGGGCATTACAGCCTTCTACCATGCGCGACACATATCGGCCGCTCACATAAAACCAATCCGTCTCCTGCTCGGCCTTGCCAGGCACAATCTGAGTCGGATAACCAAAAATATCCTGCACAAAAGCCGCCTGCTCTGCAACCCATGCAGAAACCGGATCGAGGCCTGTATTTTTGAACTGGTTCAAATAAAACTGATAAGCCAGAACCATCACCACATACAGGATGACGAAGCGTAAAAGGATTTTCAGAACCGGCTTGAAATCATTGAACATATTGCAAATATAATCTTTTCAAAAATTCTATTTTCCTATATTTGTAAAAGTATGAATATGGACAACGCAAAACTCTTTTTCGAAGAATTTATTGGGGAAAAATCACAGGATTTTTATTCATTGCCCCAAAGCGGTTCGGCAAGAAAGAATTTCGTGGGCAGCTCATCAGAAAAGCGATACATCATCACCGAAAACGAAAATATTCCCGAAAACGAGAGTTTTTTTTACTTTTCTGAAGTTTTCACGGCACTTCATCTTAATACACCCAAAATATTTAAAATTTCTGAAGACCGAAAAATTTATGTCCAGGATTTTTTAGGCAAAACTACCCTCTCGGAAATTATTGAAAGTGAAGGTTTAACTGAAAGAACAAAATCTTTGGTGAAACAAACTCTCGAAAAATTATTTCACCTTCAAACAAGCACAGAAGATAAGATCGACTATTCAAAAACTTTCGAATATGAAAGTTATGATGAATTTCCGGTGACCAACGATCTGTTCTATTTCAAAAGTTTTATTGCAGATGTACTCGAGATTCCTTACCACAAATCTACTTTGCTGAAAGAATTCAAAAACCTTACCTCAGAAATTACAAACTGTGGGCCGAAAGACTTGATGATTCGCGATTTCCAGGCGAGAAACATTATGGTAAATGATCATGACGAGGTGTTCTTTATCGATTACCAGTCGGCGATGAAAGGTCCGCTGATGTACGACGTTATTTCGTTTCTTTTTCAGGCAAAGGCCAATTTTCCTGATGATTTCAGAAAAGAAATGCTCAGCTTTTATTTTTCACTTTGGAAGGATGAAAATTCAGTAAAAGAACTGAAAAATTCGGTAAAACCGATTCAGCTGATACGTTTCATGCAGGTGTTGGGAGCGTATGGATTCCGCGGACTTATCCAGAGAAAGCCGCATTTTATTTCCAGTATCGGCAAAGGAATTGAGAATCTGGAATACTTAGCAAATTCCTGGGACGGGATGCAACACTACCCGGAACTCAAAAAATTAATTACAGCGCTGAAATCAAATTCAGTTAAAAATAAAATCGAATCAATAATTAAAAACCATTAAGAAATTTAACGGTTCAAATCAATAAAAAAATGAGTCTTACGATAGATATACACAGTTTTTCCTACAAAAAAGGTGGAATCCCAAAAGATGAAACCGGAAACGGCGGTGGATTCGCTTTCGACTGCCGCGGAATTCTTAATCCTGGGAGGATTGAGGAATATAAAGCGCAAACCGGCTGCGACATCGGCGTTCAGGAATTTCTGGAAACAAAAACCGAAATGCCCAAGTTTCTTGAGTTGGTGAAAAATATTGTTTCCATCAATATCGACAATTATCTTGGTCGCAATTTCGAGCATCTTCAGATCAATTTCGGCTGCACCGGTGGGCAACACCGCTCCGTTTACTGCGCTGAAAAAACCGCAGCATTTATCCGCGAAAAATATCCGCAGGCCACCGTTACTATTCATCACGACGAGCAGCCGCAACTTAATCACAATTAAAAATGAAAGCACTCATTTTTGCGGCAGGCAAGGGAACCCGGTTGAAGCCATTTACCGATCATCATCCGAAAGCGCTGGCAAAAGTCAACGGTGTATCGCTGCTGGAAAGAAATATTAAATATTTACAAAGTTATGGGATTAATGATTTTGTAATCAATGT
>JAHRWY010000195.1:0-14487 GCA_019104935.1 Kaistella sp. | reverse complement strand
TCACTTCTAATAAAAATCTGGATTATTTCAGTTACTAAAAAATTAAAAAAAAATCCGTTCTGCATCTACAGAACGGATTTTCTATTTATTGAAGTAAAATTACTTTTTCAATTCTTCTAAAAACTCGTCGTGAGAGATTTTAGTTGCTTTTTTAGTCGCTTTCTCCAGGATTACATCTTTCAGTTTTGCCATACCAACTTCTGCTGAAATCTGACGAACCTGCTCCTGATCTTTCAACATCTCCACCGCATATTTCTGAATTTCTTCATCAGACAAATGGTGAATTCCGTAGATCGCCAACTGGTTTTTCACCAACTGCTCCGCCTGAGATAGGATATCAGCATACTCTAATTTAATCTCGTTATCGTTCATCAGTTTTCCTTCAAGAATCTGGTATTTCAACTGATTTCTTTCCGCTTCCAGAACTTCTTTTGCATGCTCTTCAGACTTGATGTTTTCGTTGCTGAACATTAAGAATTTGATAAGGAAGTTTTCAGGAAGTTTTACTTCTTCTTTTTCGTTGATCTGCTCCAGAACTTTGTTCACGAAATGAACATCTGCATTCTGCTGGAAATATTCATCCAACTCACTTTTCACTTTTGCTTTAAGCTCGTCTTCAGATTTAATGTTTCCTTCGCCATATACTTTATCGAATAAATCCTGATCAAGTTTTGCCAAATCCAAACCATAGAAATCTTTCACTTTCACTTCAAGCTGATCGTGGTGAAGGTGCTCTACTTCCGCTTTGCTGAAACCTAATTCAGTTGCTAAAGTTTCATTTTTCTCTAAATCTTCTTTAGAAACCTTTACAGATTCATCCATTTTCAAAGCTTTAACCAGGTTAAACGCTTCTTTTCTCTCTGCATTAATTACCACAGATTTTGGCGCGTGGTTATGTTCGCCTTCTGCATTTTCTTCAACAACCTGGCTGATTTCAAGGGCTACGTGAGAATCATCTCCGATGGCATCCTGAGGAACCTGTGTTGCGAAACGCTTCTGCATGTTTTCGATGCTTTGTCCGATTTCTTTGTCAGAAGCTTCAACCTGATAATGTGGCGCTTCATATTTAGCCAAATCAATAGTGAAATCCGGCTCATAACCTACTTCAAAAGCAACAGAAAGCTGCTCAGCATTCAGGTTAAGATCGTCAACCGGCTGCGGAACAGGCTGCCCCACCAATCTAAGTTTGTTTTCGTTTACATAGTTATTCAGCGCATCAGAAACCTGCTTGTTGATTTCCTCAAAGGCGATACCTGCTTCATACTGCTTTCTTACCATGCTCAACGGCACTTTTCCTTTTCTGAATCCAGGAACCTGTGCATTTTTTGCATAATTGATCAGTTGTTTTTCAACTTTATCTTTGTAATCCGACTTATCTATCGTAACTGTAAGTAACGCGCTTACTTCATCGTGGTTTGTCGCTGTAACGTTCATTGTTATGTTTTGAAAATTTAGGTTGCAAAAATAGTAATAATTTTTTAGATTTTAACATTCATATAATACTAAAGAACGTTAAAAATCAATTACTCATGCCAAAAACAGCAACAGCGTCTGTTTCACCGCCTTCCGCTGTTCCGAATGCAGAGCCGAATTGCTCTTCGCTAACCGAAAGTGCATCGTGAATTAAAAGCAATTCCAGCTTTGGCGATGTTCCGTTTACCGCTTTGATAACGTTCCATTTTGTATGGAGTCCGAGTTTATTCCCGTCGGTTCTTGTGGAGGACTCGTCGTCTTCCCGTGTTAACTCAATCTGCGAACCCTGAAAATCGAATATCAGGAAATGTTCGTCTTTAGCAGATTTTATGCTTTCGGTTTCATCTTCGTTACCGTTTTTAAAAATGGCTTCAACGGTATAGGTTTTTCCGTCTTCCAGCTTTATGACAGGATTTGTTGCAGCATTTACCGTATAATTATAGGTTTTTACGATTCCTGTAACATCATCCTTAACGTTGAGAATGATATTCGAAATATCTTCCTGCGAAAGTACATCTTCATCTTCATCGGCTCTGCTGCAGGCGATAGAAACCAAGGAAAAGAAAACGATGAGTAAATATTTTATATTTTTTAATGTTTGCATGCTGTAATTTTTAGAAGTTGTATTTTACATTGAAAATGATGTTTCTGCCCATTTCATAAGAGAAAAAACGCATCCTGTTCAGGTAATCCCTGTAGTTTTTATCGAAAAGATTCGTCACATTCAAACCGGCAGAAAAATGCTTATTTAATCTGAAGCCAGTCTGTATGCTCCACAAAGCATAAGCTGGCGGCGGTGTAGATAAATCGAGGGTTTTCTCTACTTCTTCCCCATTTTCATAAACGTTTATGGTAGGATTGAAAAGCGGATATTCCTTTTGCTGCAGGAAGGTTTGGTTTTCGATTTTGAAATAGAAGTTTTTCCATTCCGGTTTAGAAAACTCAATACTGTTCGCAAAATTCGGCGGCAGCATGAGGATCAAATGCTGATCGTTCGTCTCATCCGTACCTTTTACGTAAGCAAAACGGCCTTTATAGGTAAAGCTATCATTGATTTTCAGCTGTGCATCGAAATCAAGCCCGAACATCGTAGCGTCAATCTGCTCATAACTCCAAACCGGGAAAACGCCGCGGATGGTGTTCTGAATTCCCGTCGGAATTTGGTTGATAAAGTTTTTGGTAAGAAACAAATACGGATTCAGTGAAAGCTGCAGACCTCCCAACACATCAAATTTAGAATCGATGTTAAGATTGAACTGGTTGCCTTCTTCATTTTTCAGGCGCATGTTCCCAAGTTCCAGAACCGCGGCAGAATGATGGAGTCCGTCCGCGAAAAGTTCAGCAATATTGGCTGTTCTTGCCACTTTCGCGTAATTGAATTTGAGACTGAAATTTTCTGAGGGATTTAAATCTATACCCGCGTTAAAAGACAGATTTCTGTAGGTTAAAACCGGCTTTGTAAAAACCCTGTTTCCATCGGTTTCTACATAAAATTCTTCGAAATCTCCAGCGTAAAGGTTATTCCAGTCATTTTCATCGTACCATTTCTTTACCTTATACTTTGTGTGGTCATAACGCAAACCGCCTTCAACATTCAGTTTTGGATTAATTTTGTATTTGAGGACAGAATACATTCCACCCGAATATTTCGTGTAATTGGGAACGAGCCTTCTCGCCATAGTTTCTGGTGTGGAATAATTATACTGGTAGCTTAAATCGATTCCAGTTTCCAGATTCCAGTTTTTTCTTTCAATTAAGTTGGTAATATTCAGATTATTGGTAAAAAGTTCCAGGTCGAGCGACGGAATTTCTGAAAGTTCGCCTCTTCTTAAATCATACTCTTTGCGGTGATTGTACTGAAAACTGTAATCGACAGAAAATTTCCCCAAATCTTTAAATCTTTTGTAAGCTGAAATTTTAGCCAAATGATGCTGGATCTGCTGTTTCGGATTGTCGATCGAATAAGAAAAATCCCTCGTGTAAATGGGCAGGTCAGAATTTAATACCGTATAAAAATCCTCAAGATTACCAATATGGGAACCGCGGAAAATACCGATTTCCTGATCCGTCATGCTGTAATCCGCCGATATCCCCTGAAGGAAACTGTTGTTTTGCACCGTAAAACCAAAAGAATTAAAATTCATCCCCGTGTTCATCAACAGATAACCGGGTGTTTCCAGGTCGCCAAGTTTTTTATAGCCTCCGTTGGCTTTCACGGCCCAGCCATTTTCCCAGGTTTTCACCACATTCAGGTCAACACCGATTCCGCGTCCGTTGGAAATCCCGGAGACATTCGCAGACCCTTTCAGCGTATCGATTTTTTTGAAGGTTTCAGGAACCAGCAAAACAACACCGCCGATTGCATCACTGCCATATTTCAGCGCAGAGGCACCTTTAATGACATCGATATGTTCGAAATGGGTAATGTCCACATTCGGTGCATGCTCCACGCCCCATTCCTGTTCGGCCATCTTCACCCCGTTATTGATGATTGAAATCCGGCTTCCGTAAAGTCCATGAATAATAGGTTTTGCGATATTATTTCCGGTTTTCAGAGCGCTGACTCCCGAAATTCCCGATAAAACATTCCCCAGATTTTCTGTGGAATTTCTTTCGATTTCTTTTTTATCTAATGTCCTGATAATTAAAGG
Source organism: Kaistella sp. (assembly GCA_019104935.1). Classification (GTDB taxonomy): domain Bacteria; phylum Bacteroidota; class Bacteroidia; order Flavobacteriales; family Weeksellaceae; genus Kaistella. Next base: position 10,363 of record JAHRWY010000195.1, on the reverse strand, counting down.
AGTCGACTTTTTATGCGCGGCGTGAATGGTCACCGTTTCGATATCTGATATATGATGTTCCAGGTTAAGGGTGATTTCCAGATTATTATTTACAGTGATCTGATCAGTATAGGCCTCACAATCGGGATGGGTTGCGGTAATGGTATACTTTCCTTTTGTCACGGAACTGAAACTGAAAAACCCGTTCTGGTCCGAAGTTTCAGTATAATTTCCGATTTTGATAACAGCGTTTTTGAGCGGAACTTTATCATGAAAATCGATAATTTTGCCCTGAATTTTAAATGTTTGCTGTGCGCTGATGAAGGTTAATCCAAAAAAGATCAACAGGATATTGAAAGTAAATTTCATTTAAATGTAAATTTCAAATTAATTAAATACGAAAAATTTAAAGATTTAATCAAAAACCTTTAACAATACATTTCACTGGAAATGTGTAATTTAAATAAAATTTACAGGAGGACCCCGAAGTTGGAAAGAGAAGAATTCAAGCTTAGAAAACCGCTGGGTATACGCAGATATTTCTTTCTGAAAATCATCGGACTGCACAAATGTGAACTGAAAATCCTCCGGAACCAGAGAATGACCGTCGTGAAGCAGATGACAGGACAAGCAGTCGGTAAATTCCTGTGAAAAATGACCTGGCGAATAAGTTTTTTCTGTTTTCTTAAAATTAAATTCCTTGAAAACTTCACCGCTGCTGTGATTGTGAAAATTCTGTGAGAACAAAGCCACGAAAAGATATACCGCTGTAAAAATTACAGCTGCCAATCGCTGGTATGTTTTATTTCTCAACATTCCGCAAAATTAATCAATATTTGCAGATTAAAAAATTAAACCTGGAGGTTTACCGCTTATTTCGGTGATGATATTAATTTTAAAATGATATTCCAAAGCTGTTAAATGTTAGGCCAATATTTGAGAGAGATTTTGTAAATTTGTGCTGAAATTTTTATATATGGAAGAAAGTGCAGTAAAAAAGATAGCGGTTTTCACCTCAGGTGGTGATGCCCCGGGGATGAACGCCGCATTGAGAGCGGTAGTACGAACTGCAAGTCATTTTAAAATAGAATGTTATGGTGTAAGAGAAGGCTACAATGGTCTTATTAATGATGATTTTACCAAAATGGGACCACGGTCGGTGAAAAACATCATCGGAGCCGGGGGCACCATCCTGAGATCTGCAAGATCGTTGGAATTCAAAACCAAAGAAGGGCGGCAAAAGGCTTACGATAACTTGGTAAAACGCGGAATCGACGGTTTAGTATGCATCGGCGGTGACGGAACTTTTACCGGAGCAAAAATTTTCAACGAAGAATTTGGAATTAAAGTAATCGGTATTCCGGGAACTATAGACAACGATATTTTCGGGACCGACAATACCATTGGTTATGATACCGCGCTGAACACCGCGATGGAAGCCATCGACAAAATCCGGGATACAGCAACCTCTCACAACCGGGTATTTTTTGTAGAAGTAATGGGCCGTGACGCAGGATTTATTGCCTTGAACAGCGGGCTTGCTACCGGAGCAGTTGATATTCTGATTCCTGAACGAAAAGACAGCATCGATGATCTTTTCGAAACATTTGAAAAAGCAGAAAAAGCCGGAAAAACTTCAAGTATTGTAGTCGTTGCCGAAGGTGAAAAACTGGGCAGCATCTACGATCTGGCAAAAGCTACAAAAGCAGGATTCCCGGATTATGATATCCGTGTAGCAATTCTGGGGCATATCCAGAGAGGTGGCTCACCAAGCTGTGCCGACCGGGTTTTAGCAAGCCGCCTGGGTTACGGAGCGGTAATAGGTTTAATGGCAGGAAAAACCAACAAGATGGCAGGAATGCAGTCGAATACCCTGGTGTACACCCCTTTTGAAGAAGCCATTAAAAAACATAACGAGATTGATCAGGATTTGCTAAGGCTTTCAGAAATACTGGCGATTTAGCAGGAAAACCTGTCTCTAAAATAATAAACGTTAAATAAATTTATAAACAAAGTATTATGTCAACAATCAAAGTAGGAATCAACGGATTCGGCAGAATTGGGCGTCTTGTGTTCCGAGCAATGACCGAAAGAGAAAACATCGAAGTTGTAGGAATCAACGACCTTATCAATGCGGAATACATGGCTTATATGCTGAAGTATGATTCTGTACACGGCGAGTTTAAAGGGACTGTTTCTGTAGAAGGAAACGACCTTATCGTAAACGGTAAAAAAATTAGAGTTACCGCCGAGAAAGACCCTAACAACCTGAAATGGAACGAAGTAGGTGCAGAATATATCGTAGAATCTACAGGATTGTTCCTTTCTAAAGAATCTGCGCAGGCTCACATCAATGCAGGTGCAAAAAAAGTAATCCTTTCTGCTCCTTCAAAAGATGATACGCCGATGTTTGTAATGGGAGTTAACCACAAAGAATTGACAGACGATATCAAAATTTTCTCTAACGCTTCATGTACCACCAACTGCCTGGCTCCATTGGCAAAAGTAATTCACGATAATTTCGGAATTGTAGAAGGTTTAATGACAACCGTTCACGCAACTACAGCTACTCAGAAAACCGTTGACGGACCATCAATGAAAGACTGGAGAGGAGGCCGTTCTGCACTCAACAACATCATCCCTTCTTCTACAGGTGCTGCAAAAGCAGTAGGAAAAGTAATTCCTTCACTGAATGGTAAACTTACAGGAATGTCTTTCAGAGTTCCTACCGCCGACGTTTCGGTTGTGGATTTAACAGTAAGATTAGAAAAACCAACTTCTTACGAAGAAATCTGTGCAGCAATGAAAGCCGCTTCTGAAGGCGAACTGAAAGGAATTTTAGGTTACACTGAAGACGCAGTGGTTTCTCAGGACTTTGTGGGCGAAAAAAGAACTTCAGTATTCGATAAAGATGCCGGAATCATGCTTTCACCAACTTTCGTGAAATTAGTTTCATGGTACGATAACGAAATGGGATATTCTAACAAATTGGTAGATATGCTGGTTCATTCCGCTTCTTTGTAAGAACTGAACAAACAATCCAAAACAATAAAAACCTCTCAGCTTTGAGAGGTTTTTTTATGCTTTTCAGTTAATATCCGTGAAGATTAATGTCTTCTGTTCTTATGAGTTCTACCCGTCTGCCCATCTTTTTCTGGATCACCCGGAAATGCTGCAGTTCGTCATCCGTCAGCAAAGTAATCGCGATTCCGGACTCCAACGCACGGCCGGTTCTGCCGATACGGTGCACATAATCCAGCGGTGAACGTGGAAGCTCGTAATTGATGACATATTCTAAAGACTCAATATGAATTCCACGCCCGATAAGATCTGTAGCGACAAGGATTTGAGTTTCGCCTTCTTTAAAATCCCTTAAATTTCCGGATCTCGAACCCTGGGATTTTTTACCGTGAACAGCGGTTGCCGGAATTTTATTTTTCTTGAGTTTTTCTGCCAAATTGTCGGCACTTCTTGTGGACGAAGTAAAAACTAAAGCCTGCCTGATATTTTTTTCTTTTAGTAAATATCTTAAAAACGGACCTTTTCTTTCTTCGGTGACATGATAGGCAATTTGCGTAATCTTATCGAGATCAACTTCCTCGGCTTTAATTTCTACGAGGACCGGATTGATGGTCAGACGTTTTTTGATTTCTTCCACTTTATCATTCAATGTCGCAGAAAATAAAACCGTCTGTTTTTTGGAAGGCATCATCTCGAAAAGTTTGTTCATCTCCTCTTCAAATCCTAACTGGAACATTTTATCGGCTTCATCAATCACCAAATGACTGATTTTAGAAATACTCAAGGCTTTATGCTCAATCAGATCCAGCAATCTTCCCGGTGTCGCGACCAAAACTTCTACACCGAACATTCCTTTCATTTGCGGATTGATTGAAACCCCGCCGTAAACTGCCATGGTACGGATTTCCCGCCTCAGATTTTCGGCAAAAGCCCTGAAAACCTCATCAATCTGAATCACCAGTTCACGTGTCGGTGCTAAAACCAAAACCTGAATATTTCTGTCTTTTTTCACTTCTTCGTCCTGAAGTTTTTCCAGAATTGGCATTACAAAACAGGCCGTTTTACCCGATCCTGTTTGGGCAATTCCCATCAGGTCTTTCCCCGATAAAATCACCGGAACGGTTTGCTCCTGGATTGGAAAAGGTTTCAGAAAACCAAGTTTCCTTACCGATTTTATAATATTGTGTGACAAGCCTAAAGATTCAAAAGACATATAATTTTAGTTTAGTTTGCAAAGATAACCTATTCAAAACAGCATTTCTGCTTTTAGGATTTTACTTTAATGGAGTATCAATAATTTGTAACTTTAATGGCTTGAAGATTGCAATCCTGTAATTTAATTTTTTGAACCGAAATTGTAAAAACACAAATTAATGAAGGCTGAACCCCGATTTCACAACGCTCCGCATTTCAAAAATTTTTGGGAAAAAGGCAATGGAAAAGAACTTTTGGATTGGGCAGATGTTACACCCGATCTCGGTAATTTCGAAAAATATGCATCACTTTATCATGAGGTGGATAATTTGAGTGATAATCTGGTGCAAGAAACCTACCTGAAACTTCCTTATCCGGAAGCCAGTGCCCTGATTAAGAAATATTCAACCTCAAAGATCTCCGAAAACGCTGATGAGCCGGAAAGTTTAAAAAGATTTTTTCTCGAGATGCAGGAGGTCCCAAACTGGTTTGATGAAGATTTAGCCAACAACGGTGCAAGACTCTGCATGAGAAGCGGAACCAACGCACTGATTATTCTTCGCGATTTTGTCCTCATGGGCGGCTATGATTATGCCTATCTCAACAAACCCTTAATTTTTACGGGAGCACTTAAAAAAGGCGCCGTAAAACGTCTGAAAGATACGCTCGAATTCTGGATTCATGTGACCCGGGAAGATGCTCTGAATGTCAATTCTGAAGCCTACCAGCTCATTATAAGAACAAGACTCATGCATTCTTACGCAAGACTGAAAATTAAAGAAAAAGGAAAAGACTGGGATTACGAAATTTGGGCCGAACCGATCAACTTCTGGGACATGATTGCGACTTATACGGGCTTCAGCCTCGTCTTGATGCAGGGACTGAAGAAACTCGGCGTTAAGATTTCGGAAAAAGAAGAAGCAGGTGTTTTTCATCTCTGGAAATATATTGGTTATCTTCTCGGGATTCCCACGGAATTTCTCCCGGAAAACAGGCAGCAGGCAGTGGAACAGCTCTATTTATGGAGCACCCTTCAGGATCAAGGCGACGAAGATTCTGTACAGCTTGCTCAGGCACTTCTGGCAGAAAACCTGGAAAGCACCATTTACAAATATCCTTTTCAGCGCAAACTTCTGCTGAATCTTCATCAGAGCATGAACTGGTTTCTGCTCGACAGGGAAATTAACGAAAGGCTGCGGATTCCCAAGGTTGCGGTGACCGCGGTTTTTCCTAAATTCATCAGTAAAGCCAATCAGATTGCACAGCAGATTTATAATCTTGACGATCCCAGGAAATACAGAAAACTGGTTGAAATTGGCAATAAAGACCAGATGAAAGTCCTGGAAGACTATATCAAACACACTCCAAAAGATTTTCAGTATTAAAAAAAACGGTCCGCAAATCTGCAGACCGTTTCTCTCTTCTATTTTAAAACGACTATTTCACCATCATTTTGGTAACAGCAACTCCTTTGTCGGATTTCAGCTGAATTAAATACATTCCTGATTTCAATCCGCTGATGGAAATAGCTTCATCACCGTTATCTTTCGTTACTTTCACTGTTTTTACCAAAGCTCCGGTTAAGTCATAAATGGCCACTGTTCCGTTTTTCGCGTTGGTATATCTCAGGTTTGCGGTTCCGTTCGTCACCGGATTCTGAGTCAAGGTTAAAGAAACTTCATTTTTAACAGATCCGGCTTCATCCGTTGCCAAAGCAGAGGCATTTCCGAAAATCCTGAAACCTCCCGGCTCAATCGTAATCGGCGCTGTGGTGCTTGAAACAGAAACTGAAGTATTGTCCATTAAATTCACCCAACTTCCGGTATAAGGAAAATCCGGAACCACGTTTTGCGGCGTTAAAGTAAAGTTGGCAAGGATCACCACATTTTTCAGCGCACTGGCTGCAGCGTTATTCCAGATATAAATCCGCGGCATCAGATTACCGGATTCTACCGTGAAAGTTTTTGTATTGAAAACTTCGTTGGCAAGTCTGAGTTCCAAAATTTTCGCCCAGGTATCGTAAACCGATTTTCTCGCAGCATCAGTATCATAACCCAAACCAAAAGCGGTGGGTTTCGGGCTTAGTTTACAGTCGCCGGGAATCGCATCTGATTCAGTGTTTACGGTAACGCCGTCTTCACAGGTATAGATGCTTTTATCAAAACCTAATTCAGCGAACTGCCAGATCATTTTCGGTCCCGGAACAGTTAAGAACACGGCACCATAAGCTTTCTGTCTTTCCAGCGCATTGTTAAGGTCTCTCGTGCTGTAACCCGCTGTAGAAGCACCGAAATTGATGTTTTTGTACATGATTCTTTCTTCATCATGACTTTCGCCATAACTCATCGCTCTTCTCTCGGAGAAACCGTGGGCTTCAAAATCTACCCTGCTGAAATTGCTGCTTGCGGCAAATCCCATGGTATTCTGGTTATAAGCGTTCGTATGTTTATCCCACATCATCACTCCTTTTCCCTCTGCTGTGCGGTAATTTGCCCATTGCGCTTCTTCAGAATCCGTTCCTAAATGTTCAAAAATAATATAGGAAGTAGGATCATAGCTCCACTGTTTGTCAGCATATCCTCTTAAAATATTCACCCTGTCCTGTTGGTAAGCGTTGGTACACGCATCATCACCTGCAGTACAGTTTTGCGTAAATCCTTTCGTTAAATCCCAACGGAATCCGTCAACTTTGTATTCTTTAATCCAATGTTCAATAACACGGTCTACATAATATTTGGTTTCAGCTTTTGAGTGGTTAAAGTCATTAAATACACTATAGGAATGTCTTGCCACCTGATTGAAGTATGGATTATCCGCTGCAGGGTCGCCAAAGCCGTCTCCATCGGGATCAACCATCCACATTCTTTCGATTGGGCTGCGACCGGTGGCGTGATTTAAAGCAATATCTAAAATAACTGCGATACCATTCTGGTGACATAAATCGATAAATTCCTTGAATTTTTCAGGCGTTCCGTACGCTTTATCCAAAGCATAATGGAAACCTGTATTATAACCCCACGAGTTATTCCCGTCGAATTCCATCACAGGCATGAGTTCAACGGCATTGATTTTCAATGACTTTAAATATGGAATTTTATCAATCAAAGACTGCCAGGTTTTCTGCGTGGTGAAATCTCTTACCAAAAGTTCATATACGATAAGATTTTCTTTAGCAGGTTTGGTAAAATTGGTGACGGTCCAGTTATAAGCAGGTTTTGCGGTTTGAATCACAGAAACTTCAAAATTCTGTCCGGCAGGATAAGCTGGTAAATCAGGATAAACCATCGCGTTCTGATTGATATACGGATCATCGTAAGGCGACAGCACTAAAGGTGAATAAGGATCCGCAACCTTAATTCCGTCGGCAGTTCTGTACTGGAACGTATAAATCTGCTGGGGTGTAAGACCGTTAATTTCAATCCAATAAAGATTAGGATTGGTCGTATCTCTTTTCATGAGATAATTCGCACTCACCGTCCAGTTATTGAAACTTCCGATGACGTGGACATAAGCTTTGCCGGGAGCATAAAGCGCAAGACCAACTTTGGTTGGGTCTGCAGGATCATAGCTGATTCCCTGTTTCATATACGCGGGAATTGGTGCCGTTTGAACCGGAAGCGCCAGCGAAACTGTAAAAGTTTTTACCACAGAACTCGCGTCAGCTGGATGGGTAGCGGTAACTTCCATCGTTGCATCCTGGGTAACAGTGTACGGAAAATTCAGTGTGGTAGATGGCGCAGCGCTGGTATAAACCACAGCACCATTAGCTTTTACCTGGTAATTCGCAGCCAGAGAAGAAGTTCCGGTGATATTAATCACGGTACCGGAATTTACAACATTGGTACTTCCCGGTTGCGGATTGGTAAGGTTAAACTGAAACTTTCCTACATTCAGCACGATATCCTGGGACTGAACCGAACCATCTACTGTTTTTACCAGAAAACCGATTTTTGAAAGTGGATTGGTACGGTTTCCATAAAAAGATTTCACGGTATTCATCGTGAAAGTATAAATTCCTGTTGTTCCCGAACTCGAAACATACGTGAGTTTATTGGCAGGATTAGAGGCCGTCCAGGTTCCGTTCGTCGGCGAATCAGCATTTACATTGTTCGAATCGTAAGACCAAGCCCATAAGTAAAGCGCATGCGAAGTTCCTACGCCGAAATTGGCTTCATTTACAGTAAAAGTTACGGTAATCGCATCGGTTTCATCAAAAGTTGCCGGATTTACCGAATACGAAACAACTTGCTGTGCGACAGCAAAATACGGTAAAAGTAGGGCTAAAATGAGGGTGTAAAAATATTTCATTGAATAAAATTTAAGAATGTAAAAATAGTGAAAGTTATGACAAAACCAGCATTTAAACATTAATATTCCAAAGCCGTTTAATACTGTTTTTCATCATCTAAATAAGTACTTACGCTGCTGCACTTACTGGCTGCCGTTCATCTTTCTGTAATCGATAAGATTCTTGGTTTCAGCGATTTTAGCAGGATTCTCCAGAACAAAATTTTTACCCGCCAACAGTTCGGTAAGCAACGTGCGCATCTGTTCGGCAGCCACCTCGGGAAGGTGAGATTTTTTCGCAGCTTCAATCACCTGCTGTTTACCGTTTTGCTGAACTTTTGCGAGATCATCTTTGCTGAAAAGATTAAAGAACTGCTCTTCAATATTGTAATATTTGTAATCGGTTTCGGTGGAAATAATCTCTGGTGCAGGAAAATCAAGAAGTTTCACGGTACGGTTCTGTTCATCGATCTGCCATTTGAATTTCTCGAAATCGTAACCCACCAGAACTTTAGCCTGAACAATGACCAGCGCTTTCTTTTTCGACGGTATAAAGTTGAAAATCTTCGAACTTTCTTCGTAATTGTAAATTTCATTAAAATGTCCCTCCGCAGAAACGATTTTGAAAACCTTGCGCATGCTTTCGGCAACCGTATGCGAACTTTCTTTTACTACAGCGGGATCGGCAGTTAATTTTTTAGAAGCCAGAAAAGCGATCACACCGCCAAGAATCAGTCCGAGAACCAATATCAGCAAAGTCATCACTGAATTTACCGATTCGGCCTGCGTTAACTGATAAAGAAAAAAACCTAGAAAAATCAGCAGTAAAATCCCGACTGACCAAAGTATAATCCTGAGTTTATTTGAAGCCATGCTGTGCGTTTTATTGTAAAGTTAGTAAATACATACTTTTATCCATCAAAAGCAGTGCTACATTTGCCTAGGAAAGTTTATTTTTTTCCGGAGACAGGAGGTGGCAAAATCAGTTCCTCCAGTTTGCCCTTCACTTCGAGTTTTTTGTAATAGTAATTGCGCGCCATCATTTTGAGCATCAAATCTTTATCCACGAGATTCCAGAATTTTTCTTCGTGAACTTTTTTGGGCTTACGGATTTCATGAAATGTGGTTTTCCAACTGTCAGGATTGTGGTCAAATTCGATGATTCCGCAGTGTTCAGGAATCAAATCTGCATCAATCATTCCCATGGGCAAAAGGAAACTGAAGTGATTGCAGATATAATCTCCACAAGAAATTTTGTCGTGTTTCAGAAATTTTTCCTTTGTTTTGGCATTCTTGTAATGTTTTTTGAAATCATTTTTGAAATCAGCTTTCGAAAATTTAATTTCAAACTCATGACTGAAACCTTCGGAACTTACGACCATAATATCCGCTTCCCAATCGGAATGAAAATGATTAGTCAGCACCAAATCTTTCTCGAAATCATAAAATTGAGAAATGAAATTATAGGTAAGTTCTTCTATTTTAATCATCAAACTAAGAATTAAGACACCATAAGGCTGCACCCGCGAATATCCGAATGATCGATCCTTCCCAAAACCTGAAATTTGCCATTGCGAAGAAACGAAGTTGATGAAGCCATCTCAAAATCGTTTATGATTTTGCCTAAATCCTGGGTCGCAATAAAACTGCAGGAATGGATATTCGCCAGATCGATGATGTTGATAGCGCCGGTTCGGCCCGCGTCAAGGTAAGAAAACGGATCTTCGGTGTTGCGGATTAAAATGCGCATCCATTTCGGACTTTCGTAAATATTTTTTCCCAGCGAATAAGCCTGCGACAATAATTCCGTCATCGAATACTCAGAATAAATCTTTTCGGTTCCGAAACTGTTCTGCAAAATCCGGAGCAGTTCGTCTTTCGT
>JAHRWY010000158.1:0-5877 GCA_019104935.1 Kaistella sp. | reverse complement strand
TCTTTAGAATAGTTTTCCCAAGGCAGATCTGTGAAGAAATCGAGATAATTTCTCTGCACGTTATAATCCGGTGAATTTGGATTTTGGCGCTGCAGTCGGTTGATTTCTTTTTGGAAATGACTTTCAACCTCGTTATTCCATTTTATTTTTTTTGCTTTCAGAAGAAGTTCTTCCACATCCGACTCGGGGCCGCCGCCCAATTCTTCCTGAATGGCTCTTATCTGTTGATTCAGGAAATATTCACGCTGGCTTTTGTCGAGTTCGCGGTTTGTTTTCAGATGGATTTGGTTTCTCAGTTCCAGTTTTCTGAACTCATCATGCATCAGTTCATAACATTTCTGGGCACGGATCATTAAACTTTTTTCCTCCAGCAGTTTCTGTTTCTGCGCCGACGTGAAATTGGCGTTCGTGCAGATGAAATTGAGCAAATCTTCGTTATCATTCATGTTTTTGATCGCGAAATTTGCAGCCGATGGAATGTTTGGATCCAGTTCAACAATTTTCAGGGCCAAATCTTTAATGTTCTCTAATAACGCAGCGTATTCTTCTGTTTTCTTAGAAGTGACATCTTTCAGTTTGGTAATTTCTGCTTTGAAATAGGGCTGGCTTTGCGTGAAATTTTTAACCGTAAACCTTTGAAAACCTCTGGTGATGGCGGTAATGTTGCCTTCCGGAAGTTTTATGATTTTAATGATTTTCGCAAGAGTGCCGGTTTTGTAAAGATCGTTTTCGGTAGGATTTTCGATGCTGGAATTGTTCTGGCTGATGATTCCGATAAATTCGTTGTTTTTCTGTGCCTCTTCCAACAATTTTATCGACATTTCGCGTCCGGCGGTAATAGGAATTACCACTTTTGGAAACATCACCATATTTCTTACCGGCAAAATCGGGAAAACCGTTTGTTCGTTATTTGTAGGTTCGTTCATGAGATCGGAAAGATTAATTTCTTCTGCTACGATACTGAAGCCGTCGTTTATAATTTCATCAAAATTAAGATCATCAAATTCTGCCATAATATTTATGCGTGACAAATTGTCATTTTATTGTAGGGTTATTGAACTGGTGTTAAAGATTTTCCTTTAAAACAGCTTTAAATAAATAGGTAGCTTTAATTTCACAAGCATTATGCCAACGCTATATTTAGACAGAATTTCCATCTTTATGAAAAAATAAGTTTAAAATGTTTAAAATTTTTCTTAATCTCTTAAAAATGTGTATTTTCGCAAACTGATAAAATTATACAAAAAAGATGGCAGTTTTAGGAGAGATTAGAAACAGACCTTGGCTTTTAATGGGGATTATCGCAATTGCGATGTTAGCTTTCGTTGTAAATCCTGACAGTTTGGAGAAATTATTCGGTGCAAAACCGGGTGTTTACGGAAAAGTAAATGGTGATGAAATTACAAAAGAAGATTTCGATGATCAGCTTTTCATACTTCAGCAGCAGGCACAGCAGCAAGGCCAGCCTACAAAAGGTCTGGAGGAACAGGCTTGGCAAATGGTAGTACAGTCGAAACTGATTAAGCAGCAATTCGAAAAAATGGGACTTACCTTAACCGATGACATGTTCTACAACCAATTGCAGTTTGATCCTATGTTTGCGCAGAATCCAGAAAATTTTGACGCAAAAGGAAATTTCAAAGTGCAGGAAATTAAAAAACAGATCGAAGAACTTCGCAACAGCGGAAACGTAGAAATGTACAACAACTGGTTGAAAACAAAAAAAGCCATCGAATACAGAATGATGGCCCGACAGCTTTTCGCCAACGTTTCAACAGGGATTACGGTAAGCAAGAAAGAAGCTGAGGAAATGATGAAGCAGAGAGACCAGGTTGCCGACATCGATTTTGTGAAAGTTGATTATGCGACATACGCTCAGAAAAATCATGTGAAAGTTACGACCAAAGATTTAGAAGATTATATCAAGAAACATCCTATTCTGTTTAAAAGAGATGCGAGCAGAAATATTGGATTGGTTTATTTCCCAGCGGCGGCAAGTCCTCAGGACGAAGCTGTAACCCAGGCAGAAATCAATAAATTGTTCACAAAAGGAACGGATATGAGTGACGGAAAAGAAAATTTCCAGAACACTACAAACGATTCTATGTTTGTTTCACTTAATTCCGACCTACCTTATAACCCAACTTATTTTTCAGCGGAACAGCTGCCGGCTGCCATTAAAGATAAAGTTGCAGGTGCGGCAGTAGGAACAACATTTGGTCCGTACAAAGAGCAGAATTTTTATGTTGTATCTAAACTTTTAGATAAAAAACCTTCAGATTCTACACTGTCCAGACATATTCTCGTTTCTTATAAAGGAAATCAGGCTGGTGCAAACGAGACAAGAACAAAAGAAGAAGCGAAAAAATTAGCAGATTCCATCGGTGCTGTTTTGAAAGCAACGCCTGCTAAATTTGCAGAATTCCTGAAATATTCTTCTGATCCGGGATCTGCAGGACAGGGTGGCAGCGTAGGCTGGACAACTCCTGCAACGCCATTCGTTCCGGAATATTTAAGTTTCTTAGCGAATAATGGTAAAGGAGCAACCGGAGTTGTAGAAACACAGTTTGGTTTCCATATCATCAATATCGAGGATAAGAAATCCGGTGCGATGACTTATAAAGTTGCCAACCTCGTAAAAGCGGTAAAACCTTCAGACAAAACTGAAAGCGAAGTTTACACTAAAGCAACACGATTTATTCAGCAGATTCAGGGTAAAACATTTAATGATTTTGCCAATGTAGCGAAGAAAAACAATTACCAGTTCTTCAATCCTAAAGAAGTTGGCCGTTTCCAGGGTCAGTTACCAGGATTGGGTACGGATAAAGACGAAGAAATTATCGCATGGGCATTTAATAAGAAGCGCGAAAAAGGAGATGCCGACATCTTCACTGTTGATGGTACTGGTGACCGAATCGTAGCGTACCTCAATGGAGTACAGGATCCGGGAACTGCAGATCCGGAAGCAGTTCGTGATCAGATTGAGCCCATCGTTAAAAACAAGATTCTAGCAAAACAGATTGCAGATAAAATTACTGCTGCCAAAGCAACAAGCTTAGATCAGATCGCTAAAATGTTCGGGTCTGCGAAGCAAACTGCACAGGTGAATATGTTGAGCCCTCAGATTGCCGGAGCTATGGAACCTAAAGTAGCCGGAGCTGCATTTGGTGTTGCAAAGGGTAAAGTTTCAAATCCGGTAGAAGGAATGACGGGAGTTTATGTTTTAGTGAAAAAATCTGAAACACTTAACAAGCAACCTGGAGACATCAAGCAGGTTACCCAGGCACTTGCCAGCCAGAATTCGCAGCAGTTTGGCCAGGCTTTGCTTAGAAGCCTTCAGGACAATGCTAAAATCGAAGATTACAGAATTGAGGTTTATAACCAGGCTGCACAGCAGTAAAATTCAGAAATTATTTATATTATCAGAAGCGGCCCTTATGGGTCGCTTTTTGCATTGCTGACCGGAGATTTAAAAATTTCGTTGAAAATGTATTATATTTGTCCATTAAAAATTAAGAAAAAGTGAAGTTCACAAAAGAAATAAAAGCAGGATTAATCGCTATTTTAGCCATTGTAGGATTTGTAATACTGTTCCAATTTATGAAGGGTAAAAGCCTTTTTACTACCGATAATATCTTTTATGCAAAGTTTGATAATGTAGAAGGTTTGGCCGCTTCTAATCCGGTATCAATCAACGGATTAAAGGTGGGTCAGGTGGATCAGATCATCCCTATTACAGAAGCCGACGGGAAAATTCATTTCGTAGTAAAAGTAACGGTAGATGATAACTTTGAGTTTTCCAAACGCTCTACTTTAGAAATTTTCGAACCAGGATTAATGTCAGGAAAAGAAATGAGGGTAAACCTTGCCTACGGAAAACCCATGGCGAAGGATGGTGATACCCTCAAAGGTGCTTTCACACTTTCGATGATGAATAACATCTCATCGCAGGTAGGTCCTGTTAAAGACCAGTTGCAGGTCGTTCTAAAAAGGGTTGACAGCTTAATGGTAAATGCCAATGCACTAACCGATGCCCAGAATCAGCAGGCCATTCGGGCGTTACTTTCAAGCCTAAACCGTACCGTAAGTTCATTTGAGGCTACCTCGCAACAAACCAATGCGCTGCTTGCCAATAATGATCCGCGGATTCAGAAGATGCTCGATAATGCCAATCTGGCAACAATCAGCGCAAAAACCACTATCGATAAATACGGACGCGTTGCCGATGAAGTTGATGTGCAGAAACTCAACAACACCATTGATAAATTAAGTTTAACGGCAGATAAACTCAACGGTATTATTTCCGGCATACAAAATGGTGAAGGATCGCTTGGTAAACTCACAAAAGATGAGCAACTTTACAATAATCTTAATGAATCATCGGCGAACTTAAATAATCTTATTCTGGACCTAAAAGCCAATCCGAAAAGATATCTTAACTTCTCTGTATTCGGAAAGAACAGCACGCCTAAAGACTAAAAACCCCTTCAATATGCAATATATTGACAATATTATTTTCATCATTGCCCTTATTGCGGGCTTTGGACTCTTCTTTAAAAGCTTAAAGGAAATTTACCGAAACATACAGCTCGGAAAGAAAATCGACCGCACCGATCATCCGGATCTACGCTGGAAAACAATGGCAAGAGTCGCCTTAGGGCAAAGCAAAATGGGCAAAAGACCAATTGCCGGGATTCTGCATATGTTCGTGTATGTAGGATTTGTTATTATCAATATTGAATTGATTGAGATTATTGTCGACGGTATTTTCGGAACTCACCGTTTCCTTGCAGGAATTCTTGGAGATTCATTTTATGGCGTCTTTACAGCAATGCTGGAGATATTAGCGCTTTTAGTCGTTATTGCAGTCGTAATATTCTTTATCAGAAGAAATTTCTACGGTGTAAGAAGACTAACTATGAAAGAACTTTTCGGCTGGCCAAAACAGGATGCCAACTGGATTCTGATTATTGAATTTGCTTTAATGACTGCGTTTTTCACCATGAATTCCGCAGACTGGGTTCTTCAGCAGAGAGGTGTTCTGGCTGAACATGGCAGTTTCCCTGTTTCATCTGGGTTGATTGCACCTCTTTTCAGTAATTTAGACGCCAGCACTTTGGTTTTCCTTGAAAGAGGAGCCTGGTGGTTTCACTTTGTTGGAATTCTGTTCTTCATGAATTACCTTTACTACTCAAAACACCTCCATATCATTCTTGCGTTTCCGAACACCTGGTTTGCCAATCTGCAGCCGAAAGGGAAATTCAATAATTTAGATTCTGTTACCAAAGAGATAAAGCTGATGATGGATCCAAATGCAGATCCTTACGCAGCAGCACCCGATGCAGATCCTAATGCTGTTCCCGATAAATTTGGAGCGAATGATATCTTTGATCTTAATCAGGTTCAGTTGCTTAATGCCTATTCCTGTACTGAATGTGGCCGTTGTACTGCCGTTTGTCCTGCCAATCTAACAGGCAAGAAACTGTCTCCGCGTAAGATCATGATGGATACAAGAGACCGCATCGAAGAAGTGGCAAAAAACATCAACAAAAACGGCAAATTTGTCGACGACGGCAAGAAACTGCTCGATGATCATATCCAGAGAGAAGAACTTTGGGCGTGTACCACGTGTAACGCCTGCGTAGAAGCCTGTCCTGTATTGATTGACCCACTGTCGATTATTTTTGAAATGCGTAGATTTTTGGTCATGGAACAGTCTTCCGCGCCAAGCGAATTGAACGTTATGATGACCAATGTGGAGAACAACGCAGCTCCGTGGGCTTATAATCAGGCCGATCGCCTAAACTGGGCAAAAGAATAATTAGATAAAATCAATTTCAAAATTTGGAAGTTATTTAATTACATTTTCAAATTCTC
>JAHRWY010000017.1:0-4189 GCA_019104935.1 Kaistella sp. | reverse complement strand
CCAGTTCGCCCAAACTACCGCCGGCACAAAATTCCCTTCTTTTTCACGGATGCCCAGCCAGTCAAATAAAACCGCGCTGCTCATAAAGAGGGTGACGAGACCGAAAAGAAACAGAGAAATAAGTAAAAGGGTACGTTTCATGGCTTTCTAAAGTTAGTGATTATATTTGAGGTTATAGGGTTTTTAATTTGTTTTCCGGTAGCGCAGTACTGCCCATGTGATCACTACAAGTCCTAACGAAACAATAAAGGCGAAATGTGGCAGCAAATCGGTGAAGCCGCTGTTTTTAAGCATAATCAGCCGGATGCCGTCAACACCATACGTGACAGGATTAAGATATGCGATGTATTTTGCCCAGTCGGTCATGCTTTCCACAGGAGTGAAAAGGCCGCTCATCAGCACGAAAATCATCATAAAAAAGAACACCACAAACATTGCCTGTTGTTGCGTTTCACTGTAAACCGAAACCAGAAGCCCCATGCCAAGAATGGTGATGAGGTAAACCGATACAAAGGCGAAGAGCAGAAGAAGGCTGCCTTCCATCCTGATGTTATACACAAAAACCGTCACCAGTAAACCCAGGCTGAAAGCAACCATGGCCAGAATCCAGAACGGGAAAAGTTTGCCGATAATGAAATCAACTTTACGGATCGGGGAGACATTAATCTGCTCAATGGTGCCGGTTTCTTTTTCGGCTACGATGTTCAGCGCGGTAAGATACCCGCCGATCAGGGTAACGAGAAATGCCAGAATTCCCGGTACCAGAGAAAGACGGTAATTGTAATGCTCATTAAACCAAAACTTTGGCACTGTTTCCAAGCCGTAAATTTTGCCCATGCTTTCAAGTTCGGGTGATATTTTCAATTGAATCTGCGAATTGAAATCCTGAAGAATCTGCGCAAGATAACTGGCAGAAAGTCCGGCCTTTGTACCGTTGATGGCATTGATGGCGATCAGCACTTTCTGGCGGTTTTCTTTTACAAGGTCTTTTTCGAAATTGTTGGGAATTTCGATGATGAGGTCGGCACGGTCTTTTTCTATTTCCTGATACGCCTGCGGATAGTTTTCCCCATAAGCGGTCATTTTAAAATATCCTGAAGCTGTAATTTTCCGAATAAGCTCCCGAGAAAAACCGGATTTATCATGGTCAACCACCGCTATTTTAATGTCTTTGATTTCGTAACTCGCCGCCAGTGGCAATACGACCAGCTGTACAACAGGCATCACGAAAATTATAGCCAGAATGGCTCTGTTCCTTAAGATTTGCAGGAACTCTTTTTTGATTAATATGCGAAGGGTGCGCAACATTTTTTACAACATTTTAAAATTACTCGAGCCTTATTTTAAACTTCTTCACGGCGATAAAGAAGAGTAGCATCATCATTGCGGTAAGAACCGCGGTATGTTTCCAGATTACTTCCAGGCCGGTGCCTTTAATCATGATGTTTTTTACGATTTCATAATACCATTTGGCCGGAATCACATTCCCGACAACCTGCAGCGGTACCGGCATATTTTCTACAGGAAACATAAAACCGCTTAGCATCAGCGTTGGCAGCATGGTGCCGACAAGCGAAATGAGCATCGCCGTTTGCTGTGTCTGGGTGAGAATGGAGATGACGATTCCCAGTAAAAGATTGGTGATGATGAAAATAATGCTGATCCCGAAAAGCAGAAACAGATTTCCTTTTATCGGTAAATCGAGCACCGTGACGCTTAAAATAAGGATGGAAATGAGTATAATAACCGAGAGGATAAAATAAGGAATCGCTTTGGCCAGAATAATGACATAAGGTTTCATGGGTGAAACCAACAGCACTTCGAGCGTACCGGTTTCTTTTTCGCGCACAATGGCAATCGCCGTCATCAGCACACAGATGATGAGCAGAATAAAGGCCATAACGCCGGGTACAAAATTAGGCGCACCCTGAAGCTGCGGATTATAAATCATCCGGATTTCAGGCTGTATGCCGGATGATTGAACTAAAGTTTGCGGTCCATAAAAATCAAGAATAATATTCGATATGAAATTATAAATCTGGTTTGCCAGATTCAGGTCGGTTGCGTCGGTGATGAGTTGAATCTGAATTTTTTTTCCACTTGTAAGATCTTCAGAAAAACCGGCAGGAATTACCATAATCATTTTAATGCGTCCGCCTTTGAAAGCGTCTTCCGCTTCATGGATGGATTTCAGGTCCTGCTCGAGATCAAAATAAAGGTTGGCGTGGATTTTCGAAACCAGTTCGGTAGAAGCCTGAGATTTGTCCTGATCCAGAACACCGATCCGCGTGTCTTTCACCTCAGTACTCAGAGCGAAACCAAAGAGCAGAATCTGTACCACAGGCATCCCGAAAAGGATGAGCAGCGTCCTTTTATCACGCAGAACGTGTAAAAATTCTTTCCGGACAAAAGTTAGTAACTGTTTCACTTCATTTAATTAATTATTCCGATCGTTTTGCGCCGCGCGCCAATTCATAAAATACTTCATCCATCGTTTGGGAATTGAACTGTCTTTTGAGATTTGAAGGCGTATTGAGCGCTGCAATTTTTCCGTCAACCATGATCGAAATACGGTCGCAGTATTCCGCTTCATCCATATAGTGCGTGGTTACAAAAACCGTTATTCCGCGTTCTGAAGCTTCATAAATCAGATTCCAGAACTGGCGTCGGGTAACGGGATCCACCCCGCCGGTAGGTTCATCCAGAAAAACAATCTGCGGATGATGAAATACAGCGACAGAAAAGGCAAGTTTCTGTTTCCAGCCTAAAGGGAGTTCAGAGACAAGTTTATTTTTTTCTTCTTCCAGATCGAGTTTTTGCAGCAGTTCGTTACATTTTGCTTTGAGTTCTTTGCGTGGAATTCCGTAGATGCCGCCGAAGAAATTCAGATTTTCGGCTACGGTCAGGTTTCCGTAAAGTGAGAATTTCTGACTCATATATCCGATGTTTTTCTTGATTTTCTCGGTTTCTTTGTAAACATCAAAACCTGCCACCGTTGCAGTCCCAGAAGTCGGCACCGAAAGTCCGCAGAACATGCGCATCGCGGTAGTTTTTCCGGCACCGTTTGCGCCCAGAAATCCGAATATTTCTCCTTTTTCCACCTCAAAACTGATATGATCCACCGCTGTGAAATCTCCGAAAACCTTGGTGATGTTTTCAGCTTTAATGGCGATTTGTTTTTCTTTGGAATTCATTCTTTTATATTTCACGATTGAAAGTTCAAATTTCATTTACAACTTTCACCTGTCTGAAAGAAGTCTTATAAAACTGTCCTCAATACTTGCTTTTACAGGTTTTATCTCAATGTCTGTAAACCCTTCGTTTTTTAGATAGTCTGTTAGAATTGAGGTGTTGAAATCTTCATTTCGGTCTGCCGTCAAATGCACGGATTCTCCATAAGCATATCCGTTTTTTTTCGGTTTAAAATTCTCCAGAGCGCGCAATACAGAGGAAGTTCTACCTGCTTTCACTTCAAAAAGCAAATCGGGGAAACTCTCACTGATCTGCTCCGGAGTGTCAATAGAGAGGATTTTTCCATGCTGGATTAAGGCGATCCGGTCGCAAAGCGCGGCTTCATCCATATACGGTGTTGCCACCACCATGGTGATGCCCTGTTTTTGCAGGCGTTGCAGCATTTCCCAGAATTCTTTTCTCGAAACCGGATCGACACCCGTCGTGGGTTCATCCAGGAACAGAACCTTTGGTTTATGAATGAGCGCGCAGCTGAGGGCAAGTTTCTGCTTCATCCCGCCGGAAAGTGCACCGGCTTTTCGGTCTTTAAAGGGTTCAATCTGGATATAAATGTCTTTGATGAGGTGATAGTTTTCCTTGATGGTGGTATTGAAAATACTGGCAAAGAAATTAAGGTTTTCTTCCACTGTCAGATCCTGATACAAAGAGAATTTCCCGGGCATATAGCCCAGAATATGGCGGATCTTCTTGTAATCCTTCACCATGTCGAGACCTTCCACCATAGCGGAGCCTGAATCGGGCAGCAAAACAGTCGTTAGCATTCTGAAAATAGAGGTTTTTCCTGCGCCATCAGGACCGATAAGCCCGAAAATCTCTCCCGGATTCACATCAAAACTCACGTCATCCACTGCAAGAACTTTTTCATTTTTCCTGCCGTAACTTTTTGTAAGATTATTGACTTTGATGGATTTCATTTCAGCTGATTCTTTTGACTTTT
>JAHRWY010000258.1:0-8448 GCA_019104935.1 Kaistella sp. | reverse complement strand
GGGCAGGCACCACCTCCGTTAAGGGTATAAGATCCGCTCCAGTTATTAGGAATTAATCTCCAGTGGCTGCCTACGAAACATTTTGCATCTGCACCTTCATCAAAAGGCTTTACACTGTAATTTTTGTCGTAGTCGACACTTGTGATTTCCCAATCTCCTTTTAGCTGTAGAAATTCTGCTCTGTTTGCCTGAGCAGTTTTTGCTGTGGAACAGGAAATGCTGATTGCAGCACCTAAAATTCCTGTAAGTAGTATATTTTTCATAGTAGTAAAATTATAACTACTAGTTACAAAAAACCGTGCCAAGTTTAATTTACAGATAAGAAAAGCCCGGATAAACCAGGCTTTTTATAGATAGTCTAAGTAACTATTACTTTCTTTTTACAGTTTTCTTTACCGTTTTCTTTACAGCTTTTGGCTTTGCTGTCTGTACAGGTGTTCCGGCTTTATAGAAATTTGTGAATGCATATTCCGCGGCTTTACGAAGGTCAATGACTCCGCCAGCTTCAGAGATTAAATCGAATCTGTTGTTTGTATTGGAGTTGATCATTGCATTAACAGAAGATTTGTTGGATGTTTTCACCAATGCTTCAATGATCTGTTGCGGTTTTAAATTCGGCATATATGCCCAAAGAACAGAGGCTGCACCGGCAACTACAGGCGATGCCATTGAAGTTCCCTGCAGATACTCATATTTACCATCCGGAACGGTGGAATATATTTTATCTCCGGGAGCAAACACATTCACCATTTTTTGGTTATAGTTGGAAAAATCTGCCCGCAGGAATTCATTATTATTCGTAGAAGCTCCCACTACAAGCATGTTATTGATGAAGGGTTTAGCATCTGTTACCTCTTTAAAATTTGTTGGATAATAGACATTTTCAGCAATATTTTCATTTTCGTTGCCTGCAGCTTTAACCAAAAGAACACCTTTGTCCTGTGCGTACTTAAAGGCATCCCAAACTACAGTTTTACCCGGGGAAACAGGCTTGCCAAAACTCATATTCAGAATTTAAGCACCATTATCTACAGCATATCGAATTGCATTTGCGACATCTTTATCACGCTCATCACCATTCGGAACAGTTCTTACGGTCATAATTTTAGCCGTTTTGTAACCAACTCCGTACTGAGGTTCGGTTCCCTGCGGATAACCCGCAATAATTCCCGCAACGTGGGTTCCATGCTGTGCATCAGGTCCTTCATAATGATTGTTGCCGTAATACTTTTGAGTATAATCGTCATAATTATCACCCACGATTGATGCTCTCGGATCGAAATCCAGATTATACTGCTGGGTCGCCTGCGGCGTATAATAATCTAAGGCTTCTTTCATTTGCGCCTCCAAAAACTTCTGAACATCTGCAGGAGATTTTCCTTTTACAGAAGGATCTTGTGCGACCTGACCAAGCACTGATGCTGCCATTGCCTGCTCCTGGGTAGTTGGTCTTATTGCTGCCACCGCCTCTGGAGTCAGATTCTGGCCATTCAACAACTTAACCATATCCGGAATCATTTTCTGAATTCTGGAATAAGTTTCGTAACCCTGCTTTGCTTCTATGCTTTTCTTGGTGAAGATTTCTTTGGATTTCATGTACATTGCAAATTCTTCGGGCATTTTCGCCTGATTTGCTTTGTTTGTGGCAGAATTTGGACCTTCAAAAAGTGATTGGTATTTTTTTACCACTCTGGTCACTTCCATATTGTCAATATCGATGTCACCGTTTTTTCCACCAATGAAATTCCAACCGTAGATATCATCGACATAACCGTTTCCGTCGTCATCTTTTCCGTTGTTTGGGACTTCGTTAGGATTTTTCCACATGTTTTTAATTAAACCCGGATGATCAACTTCTACCCCACTATCAAGAACGCCCACAATTACAGGCTTTGGTTTTAAACCTTTGGATTCAAGATATTTATAAGCATTTTGGGTATTAACTCCGTAAGTATTAGAGGAAGAAAAATCTTTGTGGTACCAGGTCATCAAATCTTTGTCTTTCATGGGATCCAAAGCAACTTCGGTACTTTGGGCAAAAGAAGCAACTCCTGAAAGGAAGGCAGCTGCAATAAGTATTTTTTTCATTTTCTTAAATTGGTTTTGTCTCAATATTCTTTAAATAGGTCAAGGTTTCGGGTCCTTTGTTACAAATCAGATCCAGAATTGAAAGGTCTTTCTCGAACCCCAGCTTATCACTGAAGGTTTGGTAATATTCTTCCATTTCAAATTCTGTTTCCTTTTTGGCAGAAAATTTCTCACGATAATTCTCTTCCAACGGAATTTTGACGTATTCATTATTCAAAGAGTATGCCTTTTCGGTCTTCAGAATATCCTGAATAATTTTTAAGGCATTCAGATTAAACTTAATCAAAGAATCCGTTTCAAATTCAAATATTTTTTCAAGTTTTTCCTCATAAAATTCAAAATAAGGAGAGCTCTGATACGCTGTTTTTATCGATTTCCAGTGAAGTTGCTGCCAGTTTTCGCGGTGAGAAATTTCGGTTTCCTTCATTACGCGTTTGCCGGTGTGACGCGTGGGAATGATTAAAGACAGTCTTCCGTTGGCACCATAAATATTGGCTCTGTTCCGGTAGGTTTGTTTCGGAAAGTTTTCGAATTGCTCCAAAACCACCTCGTTTTCAACCTTCAAAAAAACCGCAAACCACGAAATGGGCGGCAGATAAAATATGGGTAATAAAATTTTCATAATCGGTTTAATAAAAATCCCCCTCCGATGGAGAGGGATTGTATTTATATCAGGATAGATTATTAGTCTTCGTTATTTTTCTTTTTGAAGAGTTTAGCAAAGTAATCCCAGCCAAAAAACAGTACTAAAAGTATCACGGCTACCCACCAGTAAGATGTCTTGTTTGCTTCGCCGGTGTTGGTGGCTTTGAACATACGGTCCCAACGGATTTTTTTGCCTTCCGGTTGGTAAGATGAGCTTTTATCAGAAAACAGGCCTTCCACACTCATCCAGGTAAACATCGGGCTTCCGACAATATTTTCTTCCGGCACGAACCCGAAAAACCTGGCATCGAGTGAAGCATCGCGGTTGTCCCCAATCATCATATAATAATCTTGTTTGATGGTATATTGATTGGTTTCCTGGCCGTTTACAAAGATTTTTCCGTTTCTGTTTTCGAGTTTATTATGTTCGTATTCAGAAATAATCCATTGGTATTCAGGTAAAGTTTCCTGATTTAAAGTTACCACATCTCCTTTTTTAGGAATTTTCAATGGTCCATACCAATCCTGATTCCATTTTTTATTGATTGGGAAAATAGACTGAGTCGTATCTAAATTCTTCGTATAGCTGTCTCTTGCGGCATTCACTTTATAGGAAAGCGCTGCCGAATCTTTTGGCCAGATGTGTTCTTTAAGGTCGATAACCTGTGGCAATTCTTTTATTTCTTTAGCCGTTTGATCGGTCAGACCTTGAAAATCGTACAAATAACCGGTTTCTGTTTGTATTTCCTGCACAGGCACGAAACCGTATTGTCTGTAAAGCGCCGGAATATCTAATTGACTCCCTGTAGTTGCAATAAATTTGTGCTGTTTCTGCTGATCTCCTAAGATTGTTTCCGGCTTTCCGTTAACGAAAAGTCTTCCGGCTTTAATTTCAATAATATCTCCGGCTACTGCAACACAACGTTTTACGTAAGGATCTTTTCTGTCGATTGCTTTATGAACCGAATCCTGAGGATAATTAAAAACTACAATATCATTTCGCTCAGGTTTGCTGAACTGAAAAATTCTGGCGTAAGGTAATTTCACCGCTTCCACATACGATTTCGGATCGTCTTTCGGGTTACCTTTCTCGCCCGTATCCATAATGGTTCCCTGTAAGAACGGAATTGCCACAGGACGCATTGGCATTCTGAATCCATAACTCCATTTATTCACAAAAAGAAAATCGCCTACCAAAAGCGTTCGCTCCATGGAACCTGTCGGAATACCGAAAGGCTGGGTCATAAATACATGGACGATCGTGGCAAATACCACCGCGAAAGTGATGGAACCTGCGAAAGACTCTTTCTTTTTCTCACTTTTCTCGTCTTCAGTTAAATACAGTTCGTCTTCAGTTTCTATCTCTGGATCTTTCGAATAATTGATGAAAGCCATATAAATGAAAGGAAGAATCACAGTAAGTAACCGCTGCGAGAAGGTGCTTTTACCGAAATGTTTCATCAGAAACAAATGGAAAACGGTCATCATAATAGGCCCTACAATCGGAAGATAAGCCATTGCGACCCACCATTTCGGGTGGCCGGTTTCTTTCTGAATGATATAATAATTATAAAAAGGTACAAAAGCAAAAAGCGGATTGTAACCCATTTTTTTATAGAGTTTCCAGGTTGAAACCCCCATCAGAGCTGAGACGATTAAAACATAAACTGTATAAGTGAGAAAATAATTCATAATGTGGTGTTGGTGGTTGTTTTAATGGCTTATTAGTTAGCAGGAAAGTGTAACTGTTACAAAATAATTTTCACCTAAGAGAAAAGAACATCTTTCATGGAAAAATTACCTGTTTTTCCCTGAATCCACTCTGCAGCAATTACAGCGCCCAATGCAAAGCCGTTTCTGGAGTAAGCCGTGTGTTTGATTTCGATTTCGTCAACAGAACTTTTATAGAAAACACTGTGCGTACCGGGAACCTCATCTTCACGTATTGCAAAAATTCCCAGTTGCTTATCTCTGGTTTCATCGAGCTTCCAACCTTCAAATCTATTGTCATTTTTGATGATTCCTTCTGCAAGAGAAATCGCCGTTCCGCTTGGAGCATCTTTTTTGTGAATATGATGAATTTCTTCAAGCTGAATATTATAGTCAGGAAAATTTTTCATCAGATCAGCCAGTTTTTCATTCAGCGCAAAGAAAAGATTTACTCCCAAGCTGAAATTCGAGCCATATAAAAAAGAGGTATTATTTTCAGCTGCGATTTTTTCGATTTCAGGTTTTTGGTCGAGCCAGCCTGTCGTTCCGCAAATCACCGGAATTTTATTCTCCAGGCAGGTTTTAATATTGTTAAAAGCCACTTCAGGATTCGAAAATTCGATGACTACATCAGCATTATTCAGGTTTTCTGAATTTGGAGATTCATTAAGTTTTGCAACGATTTCATGATTTCTTTGGGTCGCTATTTCATCAATAATTTTACCCATTTTTCCGTATCCTACCAGTGCTATTTTCATACTTTCCGTTGATTTTGCTTTAAAAATTATAACTTAAACTAAGACCTGCTTTTGAATTCTGTTTTCCGAATTCATCATAAATTACCGTAGGCTGCAACGCCAGATCGGGATCCTTTCGGCCTTCATAAAGGTGTGCGTCCACTACCGCATCTACGATATTGAGAATGTAAACCAAGCCGGTAACCGCGATGGCGTAATCGCGCTGCCGCTTTGCCCTGTCCTGCGTTCTTCCCAAAGCTTCTGCTGTAATTCCGGGAATGTCGGAAAATTCATGAGTCTGCCCGTTGAGCTGCGCAATAAATGCATCCCGGTATCTGTTATACTGTTTCTGGTTCCAAAGGGTAATCCCGATTCCGGTACCGATTCCGCCCCAAACGATCGGGATTTTCCAGTATTTTTTGTTGTAATACTGTCCGAGTCCAGGTAAAACAGCCGAATATAATCCTGCTTTTGTAGGATTGAATTTTGCCACAGTTGGCGCAGCGTTGGATTCCTGAATTTCGGTATAAACTTCGATTTCAGATTTTGGGGTTACTGCAGAGATGGAGTCTGTAGGATAATTTTCAACACGAATTGTATCTTTCGGACTTACCTGTGCGAAGATTTTCATTGAAAAAAGTAGGACGAAAAATACCGTTAGTTTCTTCATTTATCTGAAATGTGAAAGAATATTTTCGAGCTCTTCTTCGTTTTTGAAATCGAGTACGATTTTTCCTTTTTTTCCGTTAGCAGCAGCTTTAATTTCAACCTTAACATCCAAAATATCGGCAAGGTTTTTCTCAGCTTTTTTAAAATGATTCGGGACTGCGGCTTTCTCTCTTTTCGGTGAATTATCCGGATTTTTAAGCCGGTTGGACTCTTCTTCAGCCTGGCGAACGCTTAAATTATTCTTCACAATCTTGGCAAAAAGTTCTTCCTGCTTCTGCGGATCATCCAAACTGATGATTGCACGGCCATGGCCTGCCGAAATTTCTCCGCTGCGGATCGCGTTCTGCACGTCCGGATTCAGCCTTAAAAGACGGATGGAGTTGGTGATGGTACTTCGTTCCTTCCCTACACGCTGACTCAAATTTTCCTGAGTCATCCCGATTTCTTCCAGAAGTCTCTGATAAGTTAAAGCAATTTCGATGGCATCAAGATCTTCTCTCTGGATGTTTTCAACCAAAGCCATTTCCAGCAGTTCCTGATCATTAACCAAACGGATGTAGGCAGGAATAGTTTCCAAACCTGCAATTTTACTTGCACGGAATCTTCTTTCGCCGGAAATAATTTCGAATTTACTGCCGTCTTTCCTTAAAGTGATGGGCTGAATAATGCCTAAATTTTTAATCGACTGCGCTAAATCATTCAGGGCTTTTTCATCGAAATATGTTCGCGGCTGCGAGGTATTCGCGTAAATATCATCAATAGAAACCTGTACGATATTTCCCACAAACTTATCAGCTCCTTCATCGGTAGCGGAGTTTACCGTAGCTTTGGATTCGGCACTTAAAATAGCGCCCAAACCACGTCCCATTGCTCTTTTCTTGTCTTTCATTTTTTATGAATGATGATTTTTTATTATAGCGATCCGTATTAAAAATCCAGTTTAATTTTTTACTAAGTTCTCGTTTTTCAACAAAACCTCTTCAGCCAGCTGAAGATACTGTATCGCTCCTTTGCTTTCTGCGTCGTAATTTAAGATACTTTCGCCGAAACTTGGCGCCTCGCTTAAACGTACATTTCTGCTGATGATGGTTTCGAAAACCATTTCCGGGAAATGAGAATTCACTTCTTCCACCACCTGATTCGAAAGTCTTAAACGGGAATCAAACATCGTCAGCAATAATCCTTCGATATCCAGATCTTTATTATGGATTTTCTGCACATTCTTAATGGTATTGAGCAGTTTCCCCAAACCTTCCAGCGCAAAATACTCACACTGAATCGGAATAATCACGGAATCAGCCGCAGTTAAAGCATTAATTGTGATTAATCCCAAACTTGGTGCACAGTCGATAATGATATAATCGTAATCTTCTTTTACAGACTGCAAAGCTTCTTTCAGCATGTATTCACGGTTTTCGCGGTCTACAAGTTCGATTTCTGCTGCCACCAAATCGATGTGGGAAGGAATAATATCCAGATTTGGAGAAGCGGTTTTCTGAATACAGTTTTTCGCATCTGTACTGTGCTCCAATAAATTGTAGGTTGAAAAATTAGCTTCATCAATCCCCAGTCCTGACGTTGCATTTGCTTGAGGATCTGCATCAATCAAAAGGATTTTCTTTTCCAAAACCCCAAGTGCGGCTGCCAAATTAACCGCAGTAGTTGTTTTACCAACGCCGCCTTTCTGATTTGCAACCCCTATAATTTTAGCCATTAGTTAAATTTTAATCACCAAAAATACACTTTTTTATCATTTTCGGATGATTGTTAATAACTTGGTTTAAGTTAAAGTATTGTTAATTAAAGCTTTATAGCGGAAAAAAATTATCCACAAAACCTGATATTTTGTGGATAACTGAAAATTAAGAAATTCATGCTGAGCTTTTACTCAAACTGCATAGAAATTGGGAATTTAAAATAACTTCGCACATACGCCCCGTTGAGTTTTGCAGGCGTCCATTTTCCTTTGATTTTTTTGATGGATTTTTCTGCTTCTGCATTAAAATCCCTATTGCTTCCATTTGCTTTGATGTTCGAGATGGTACCGTCTTTTTCCACAATAAAAGTGACTGTAGTTTTCATAAGCCCAAAAGAGTCGTCGAAATCCTCTGAGTTAAAATTCTGCACGACCTGCGCCCGAAAGGAATTAATCCCTCCATTGAAACCTGCTTCAACATCTACCCTATCAACCGGATTATTGTCGATCTTTTTCGGAAGTTCAGGTACGATTGGAGCAGTGATTTGCGGAGTTTCTACAACCGGCGGAGTAAGTACCGGCGGATTGTCCATACTTGTTTCAGTTCCCGGAACCGCATTTTGTTTTTGATCCGGAGTTACAGGCTTGGCTTCACGGGCGTTTTTTGTCGGTGTAGCAACCCTGGAATCATAAGTATTTATTTTTGGCGCAACTGGAGGCGCAGGTTTAATAACATCAGGCTCTTTATCTCTGATAATTGGGATCGGTGTTAAATCATGAATAACTGGCGGCGCCGGAAGCACTGTTTCTTTTACCATCAAAGAATTAATTAATAAAGGAGTTAAAGCAATGGCCGCAAAAAAGGCAACTCCGATAAAGAGTGACTTTTTCATAATCAAGCCT
>JAHRWY010000236.1:0-16509 GCA_019104935.1 Kaistella sp. | reverse complement strand
ATTAAGACTTCTTGCAGAAGCATCAAAAATTTCGCGGTAAGTCCCGTGCATACTGATCAGTTCGTCGTGGGTGCCGCTTTCTACCACCTCACCTTTTTTCATGACATAAATTTTATCTGAATCCAAAATCTGAGATAGCGAATGCGAAATAATAATCACCGTCCTACCCTCTTTAATCGCATCCAGCGAGTTTTTGATCTGTTCGGTAGCAATTGCATCCAGGCTTGCGGTAGGTTCATCCAGAAAAATGATGGGCGGATCTTTCAGAAAAAGTCTCGCGATGGCAATTCTTTGCTGCTGTCCGCCGGAAAGTTGCGTTGCATCATGAAGATACTGTTCCGGGAGATCCATAATCTGGTCGTGAAGATACGCTTTCTTCGCAGCATTTTGAATTTCCTCAAAACTGGCATTCATATTTCCGTAGCGGATGTTATCTTCGATACTTCCCTGGAAAATATGATTTTTCTGCAATACCAAACCGATATCATCTCTCAATGCAGTATTTTCAAACTGATTAAGATTCACGTTATCGAGTAAAATTTCACCTGAATCGGGAAGGTAAAATTTACAAAGAAGATTAATTACCGTAGATTTTCCGGCACCGCTTAAACCAACCAGTGCGGTGGTTTTTCCGTTTTCAATCAACATAGAAACATTTTTCAATGCTTTGGTACCGTTCGGATAAGAAAAATCAACATTTTTGAGTTCGAAAGAACCTTTTATATTTTCTTTAATGAAATTTCCGCTCGGTTCGGTTTCTTCATCTGCATTCAGTATATCAAAAAATCCTTCAGCGTAAATCATCGCGTCATTCATGTCGTCATAAATCCTGTGAAGCTGGCGGATTGGCGCTGATACATTGTTGAAAAGCAGGATATGAAGCATAATTGCACCAATCGTCATCTGCTGATCGAGCACCAGAAAAACGGTCAACAGAATGATTAACACCACACCGAACTGTTCGATAAAAGTCTTTAAGCCGTCGTAAATAAAATTTGTTCTACGCGTAAATAGCTGACTTTCCATGAGCTGCATCTGAAGATCGTACTGTTTTTTGCCTTCAAATTTTTCGCGCACGAAACTTTTAATCACCATAATCGAACTGATTAGATTTAAAAGTCCCGAAGTTTTCTGTTCTCTCTGGTTTCTTAAAGTTCTTCTTACGCCCGATAATTTTTTCGCCTGTAATGAGCTTACATAAAAATAAATGGGAACAACAATGGTGGAAACCAGACCGACATACACATTCTGCATGTACATGATGATGAGGGCAATAATAGCATTCGAAAAAAGCGGTAATATATCGATGAAAAAATTCTGAACAAGTTTGGTTAAACTCTCGATTCCGCGGTCGATACGGATCTGAAGCTTGCCCGACTCGTGGTTTTCGTCATTAAAATAGGCGACTTTATAAAGTAGAATTTTATCAATCACCGATTGCGCCAACACAGAACTTGTGCTGATACGTATTTTTTCGCCGTAAAATTTCTGCCCAAACTGAATGAAGATATTCAGAAGCTCTTTACCCAATAAAATCGCGGAAATAATGACCAAAATATGAATCCCTTCTTCCATCGGATACGGAAGTTTGGTGAGTTCGGTTACCTCATCAACCGTATATTTCAAAACGAGTGGATTTACCTGCGCCATTAACGCACCCAAAAAGGTAAGAAAAAGCGTCCCGTAAATCATCAACCTGTAAGGTTTTATGAACGGAATAAGCTGTTTGTAAATGTGATAAAGCGTGATGCTTCGCTTGAATGGTTGCGCCATAATGATTAAGCTACGAACGCCTCAAAATACAAAAAACGTGCGAAAACTGCTACCCTTCGTAAGCGTAGGTCGTTAAATAATGCAATTCGGGTTTGCTGAGCGCTTTGGCATCGGTTTCTGCCTGGTCTTTGCGGTAGGTTTCGCCGATATGCTTTTTCTGAAAAAGAAATGCATTATTCGCGTTTTTATCTACAACTTCATTAAAGATATATTCAATTTCCGAATTTGAAAGTGAAGCAAAGCTGATGTCTTCAAAACCGTACATCAAACGCAGATTGTCGACACCCTGAAAGTTTTCATCCACAAAATCCTGGAACTGCTGCTTAGAATCGAAATTTCCGGCCCAAATATTATAGACGAAAGATTTTTTCTTCGGTTTGTTGAGAATATCCTGATACACGAAATTTTCGCCAAGATACGCTTCCCGAACCATGGGATCATTAGCCAAATCGTGCGGAAGACCTTCTTTGAGAATACGACCTTCAAACATGATATAGGTTTTATGAGTAATGGCTAAAGTCTGCTGAACATTGTGATCGGTAATTAAAATCCCGATATTTTTATCAACAAGACTGCGCACAATTTTCTGAATATCTTCAACCGCAATCGGGTCAACTCCGGCAAAAGGTTCATCCAAAAGAATAAAATCGGGGCTTGTCGCGAGACATCTTGCGATTTCGGTACGTCGTCTTTCACCACCGGAAAGCAAATCTCCACGGTTTTTGCGGACATGCTGCAGAGAAAATTCCTCGATCAGCTCGTCACATTTAATCTGCTGTTCGCGTTTAGAAAGTTTGGTAAGCTGAAGAACACCCAAAATATTATCTTCAACAGAAAGTTTACGGAAAACCGACGCTTCCTGAGCCAGATAGCCAATTCCCTTTTGCGCGCGGCGGTACATGGCGTCATTGGTAATTTCTTTATCATCGAGAAAAATTTTCCCGGAGGTGGGCTTCACCAAACCTACAATCATATAAAAAGAGGTGGTTTTTCCGGCACCATTGGGACCGAGAAGCCCGACGATTTCGCCCTGTGAAACTTCCACTGAAACACCTTTTACGACTTTTTTGGGGCCGTACTCTTTAATTAAATTTTCTCCGCGTAGAATCATGGAACAAATATATAATTTTTGAATGAGAGTTACAGAATACGGTTGGTGATGTTGAATGGGTAAGGAATATAAATTTCAGGCGAAAAAATGTTATATTCGCTACTTCAAACTGAACAAAATTGAGCGCCAAGGAACAGGAATTTTCGAAACTGATTAAAGATAATCAAGGCTTAATTATTAAGGTTTCCCGGCTTTATACCAATTCGCTGGAAGACGAGCAGGATCTTTTCCAGGAAATTGTGTTACAACTCTGGCGTTCTTACGACTCATTCAAAGGGCAATCGAAAATATCGACGTGGATGTACCGCGTTGCCCTGAACACTGCCATTACCCTTTTCAGAAAAAAAACAAAATCACCACAAACCGATGAACTGATGGACTTTCACCACAGTGGCTATATGGAAGATGACGATGAAAAGCAACAGCAGGTTTCGCTTCTTTATAAAGTGGTAAAGATGCTTCCGCAGGTGGAACGGGCAATTGTAATGATGTATCTGGATGATTTGCCTTACCGTGATATTTCTGAAAACCTTGGGATAACGGAGGTAAACGCACGCGTGAAAATGAACCGACTGAAAAAAACGTTAAAAGAATTAATGGAAAAACATGCCTGAATTTGATTTAGACAGCTTCAAAAAAACCTGGCAGGAGCAGAAGGTTCAGCCAAAATACAACAGCACCGAAATCGAGGCGATGCTCAATAAATCGTCGCGGAATTACGTGAAATATATTCTGTGGATAAGCATTGCCGAATTCCTTATCATTCTGGGCATGAACATTTATTACTCCTTCCTTGGCGATGACTCCAACAGTTTCATCAAAATACTGGAGAAACTTGGCGTGCAGAATTCTACCGATTTACAGACCAGTTTTGGGAATCTTTATTTAGTGCTGAAAATTATCAGTTTAATTATTACCGCTTTCTTTGTGGTTTGTTTTTACCGAAATTACCGTAAAATCAATATAGAATCTAACCTTAAAAAACTGATTCTGCAAATCATCAGATTCAAGAAAACAGTAAACCTGTTTATCTTAGCCAATATTTTGCTTTTAATTGTTTTCACGGCGGTTTTAACGGTTTTCACCTTTACGGTTTTATCACAGCAGAACATTCATCTCACGCATCCAACTTTAATAGGATTTGTGGTGGGAATTATTGTAATGACGATATTAAGCATCGTACTGATCTGGATTTACTACCGGGTCGTTTACGGAATTATCCTTAAAAGATTAGGGAAAAATTTGGGTGAACTACAGAAAATAGATTCACAACAGGAATAAAAAAAAGGTCAGTTTTCAATAACTGACCTTTTTGCTTATCATTTAAATTACAATTGTTTTCTTAGTCTTGCAACCGGAATATTCAGCTGTTCGCGGTATTTTGCAATGGTTCGTCTTGCGATGTTGTATCCTTTTTCTTTCAGTAAACCTACAAGAGCATCGTCGGTTAACGGTTTGCGCTTATTTTCGTTACTGATGACTTCCTGAAGATGATTTTTAATCTCCTTGGTGGAAACTTCTTCGCCGTCATCATTGGTAAGCGAATCGGAGAACAGGCTTTTCAGGTAAACAATTCCGTTTGGTGTGTCGGCATATTTGCTTTTTACCACCCGTGAAATGGTTGAAATATCGAAACCTGTAATATCTGCCACATCCTTCAGGATCATCGGTTTCAGGGATTTATCGTCACCGGTGATGAAGTAGTTTTTCTGCAGTTTCACAATTGCCGTAATCGTTTGCAACAACGTATTCTGCCTTTGGTTAATCGCATCGATATACCATTTTGCAGCATCGAGTTTCTGCTTAATAAAAAGCGCTGCCTGCTTGTGATCCGGCGAGTTTTTATCGTGAGAATAAGTCGTCAGAATATCTTTGTACTCATCGGAAACGCGGAGTGTAGGCGCATTTTTGCTGTTGAGTAAAGGAATAACTTCCGACTGTCCGTTTTTCCCTTCTTTGATCTGAATCACAAAATCCGGAATAATTTCCTGATTGATAGTGATGGTTTGCGTATCGAAATTTCCGCCTACTTTCGGAGAAAGTTTAGAGATTACTTCCAGGGCGTCCTTCAGATCCTCTTCTTCGATATCGTATTTCTGAATAATTTTGTTGTAATGCTTATTGGTAAGTGCATCGAACTGGTTTCTAAGGATATTTCCGGCGAGGCTTACGGCTTTGTCTGCACTTACTTTCTTTTCGATCTGCAAAAGTAAACATTCCTGAAGGCTTCTTGCGCCAACTCCCGGCGGATCGAGTTTCTGAACATAATTCTCTAAAATATCCTCTACTTTTTCTTTGGTCGTGTAAACTCCCTGCGAAAAAGCCAGATCATCAACCAATTGTTTGCTTTCTCTCCGCAAATAACCGTCGTTATCCAGATTTCCGATGATGTATTCTGCAATTTTAAGATCATCGCCTTCAATGGAAATTAAACGGATCTGCTCGAGAAGATAATTGTACAGTGACTGACCTTCGGTTAAAAGCGATTCGTTATCAAAATCCTCATCATCTGCAGAATAATTGCTGGATGCGGTTTTATAAGCGGGTTCATCATCAAAGATATATTCATTTACATCAAAATCGGTACTGATGCTGTCGGTTCCTTCCTCTTCAAAACCTTCGTCCAGAGAGGCATAATCTTCTTCTTTGGATTCTTCCTGAACTTTTTCGAGTGCAGGGTTTTCCTCAAGCTCACGCTCGAGTTCTTCTTCAAATTCCAGGGTGTGAAGCTGTATCAACTTCATCAACTGGATTTGTTGTGGAGCAAGTTTTTGCCCGAGTCTAAGTTGTAGGTTTTGTTTTAACATTCTTGATTTGGTCTTACAAAAATTTAATTTCTGTGTGTATAATTTTTTCTGTGAGTGGGTTAAAACTCAGCATTGTGTGGTGTTCTTGGGAACGGAATCACGTCTCTGATGTTCGTCATTCCTGTAACAAAAAGAACGAGTCTTTCCAAGCCTAGCCCGAATCCTGCATGCGGAACCGAACCGAATTTTCTGGTATCCAGATACCACCAAAGCTCGTGTTCATCAACATTCATGGCTTTCATTTTGGCCGTAAGCACATCGAATTTATCTTCTCTCTGCGAACCGCCGATAATTTCGCCGATTCCCGGGAAAAGCACATCCATTGCAGCCACTGTTTTGCCGTCTTCATTAAGTTTCATGTAGAACGCCTTAATTTCTTTCGGATAATCAAAGAGAACAACCGGACTGTCGAAATGTTTTTCTACCAGATATCTTTCGTGCTCACTCTGCAAATCAGCGCCCCATTCTTCGATCGGGAACTGGAATTTGCCTTTTTTATTTTCTTTTGAATTCTTCAGGATATCAATCGCTTCGGTATAAGAAACCCTCTTGAATCTTTTCTTTATAACGTTTTCAAGTTTTTCGATTAAACCTTCCGCAGCTCTGTCTTTTTCAGGTTTCTGCTTTTGTTCTTCGGCAAATCTTTTGTCTAAAAACTCCAGATCATCTTTGCAGTTTTCTAAGACATAACCGATGACGTATTTTAAGAAATCTTCTGCCAGATCAATATTATCTTCCAGATTATTGAAGGCAACTTCAGGCTCCACCATCCAGAATTCTGCGAGGTGACGTGTAGTATTCGAATTTTCTGCACGGAAGGTCGGTCCGAAAGTATACACGCGTCCCAATCCCATCATGGCAGTTTCAACATTCAGCTGTCCGGAAACGGTAAGGTTGGTTTTTTTGCCAAAGAAATCCTGTTCATAATCGATATCACCATTTTCATCTCTCGGGATGTTATTGATATCAAAATTGGTTACACTGAACATCTCGCCTGCTCCTTCTGCATCGGCACCGGTAATAATAGGCGTATTCATGTAAAAGAACTGGTTCTGGTTAAAGAACTGGTGAATCGCAAAACTTACCGCACTTCTTACTCTGAAAACAGACCCGAAAAGATTCGTGCGGAAACGCAGATGCGCCTGCTCACGCAGCAATTCGAGGGAATGTTTTTTAGGCTGAAGAATGGTTCGGTCTCTTTCTTCGGTAAAATTATCTCCCAGAATCTGAATTTTCTTTGCAATAATTTCGATGCTTTGTCCGGCTCCCTGGCTTTCAACCACCTCACCTACAATCTTTAGCGACGATGCAGTGCTGATATTTTTGATGGTATTTTCATCGAAATTCTCGAAATCGACAACAACCTGTAAGTTGTTGATCGTTGAACCATCGTTCAAAGCGATGAAACGGTTGGAGCGAAACGCCCGAACCCAACCCTGAACAGTAATATCGTGATGTAAAAGTTTTTTATAATCTGAAAGTAATTCGTTAATCGTGGTTCTCATTGCTGATATTCATGTTTTTTAATGATTGTGTAAAGGCTTTTCTTTACAGATATCTTATCAATAGTTACAAATGTAATAAAATTTGGCGTAATTTTTGATGCTAAATTAAAATAATTCATCGAAAAAATCCCAAATTTTTCTCTTTTATTCTTAATAGAACCTGCCTGCGACCCGGCCTGAGTGGAGCTCTTTTAGTGCAGCGAAGCGAAACAAAAAAGCGGGAACGGAGGACGGAATTTGTCGCCCAAGAAAAAATCAGGTAATTATTCGTCTTTCTTTGAAGGAATCAGAAAAACATCCATCAAACCTTCCGGCAGCGCCATTTTTATGTATTTTTCTTCGCGGTTAAGCTCAATAATCCAGTCTTTGATGATTGGGATTACGATCTGTTTGTCTGCCAGATTCAAAAGGAAATAATGCTGACCTGTCTGGTCGTTTACAGATTCGATAATACCACAGCTTTTGCCGTCTTCTTCCCGAATTTCGAAACCGATAACTTCGTGGTAATAAAACTTGTTTCCGGTAAGTTTTGGCAGTGTAGAAAGCGGAAGATAAACATCTTTTCCCAGCGACTGGTCTACCAAAGCCTCGGTGGAATTTTTAAAGGAAATAATGAGCGTGTCACCTTTGCTCCAGGATTGTTTTGCCACAAAAAACGGCACCAGCAATCCGTTGATCTCTACAAAAATTGAATCTAATTTATTGTACATTTCGGGCTGATCGGTATCGAGTTTTAGAAACACATTGCCGTGAAGTCCGTGTCTGCGCGTAATTTTCCCTAAGAAATAACAATCTTCTTTTTTCATGCGTAAATTTTATGATTGATGAAACACAGTAAACTGCGTTAGCACTGCAAATATAATGGGTTTTAAAATAACAGAGACGCCAATATTGGCGTCTCTGTAGGATATTTTTTGTAAGGTATTACAGAAAAATTAAGCTTGCGCTTCTTCAGTACCTTCTGCTTCAGCAGCTGGTTCTTCTGCAGTTTCTTCAGCAACAGGAGCGTTTGCAGCTTCTTCAGCAGCTTTTTCTTCTGCCAATTTAGCTTCAGCTTCCGCTTTTGCATCAGCTTCTAATTTAGCAGCTGCATCTAATCTTGCCTGGTTTACTTTTGCTTCTGCTTCTAAAGCTGCTTTTTTAGCATCTTCTTTTGCTTTGCTTAAACCGTCTTTTTTACCAAGAACCTGTTTTTCTTTTTCTTCTAACCAAGAGTTGAATCTCTTCTCAGCTTCAGCCTCATCAAATGCGCCTTTAGCAACACCACCAAGGAGGTGTTTTTTGTAAAGAACTCCTTTGTAAGAAAGAATTGCTCTTGCAGTATCGGTAGGCTGCGCACCGTTGTTAAGCCATTTTACTGCAGAATCCACGTTTAATTCGATAATCGCAGGATTTGTAATTGGATTGTAAGTACCGATTTTCTCGATAAATTTACCATCTCTTCTTGCTCTTGCATCTGCAACAACAATGTGGAAAAAAGGCTTTCCTTTTTTACCGTGTCTTTGTAATCTGATTTTTACTGACATAAATGTTTGATTTTGTGGGAACTCGTCCCGATTAATTATGAGGTTGCAAAGATAATTAATTTATCTGAACTGAGAATAAAAATCCATACAAATTTCTACAGCATTTTCAGACTCCGAATTAGAAGAAAATCTATTGAAAGAACACCATAATGAGCGCCAAAAGAAAACCCAGCCCGGCATAAATCATCCCTTTTCTGAAGGCTTTGGATTTGTAATTGAACATCCAGAAAGATGAAATCACAAAGAAAAACAAAACCAGTCCGAAAACAGCATTTAATGTTGCATAACGGTGTTTCGAGGTCGATTTGTGCAGTTCGTTGAATTTTTCCAGAACAAATGGCAGCTGCATTTTCGAATATTTTGTTTCGCCGGTTTTCATATTATAAGTCCCCTGTTCAAATTTCTGAACATCACCTTCGCTACCTTTAAATTCTACATTACGCATTTTAATTTCTTTCGCCAGCTCCTTTTCGGTAAGATTTGGCTTAAGAACGATTTCGTACTTGTTTTCCTTTTTCAGAAAATTGGTGTCACGGTAAATCAGCAGAACGCCGCTAATTGCGTATACCGCCATTATTCCTGCTGCAAAATAGCCCAAATAGCGGTGTGTAATCCGCATGAATGTTTTTGTATCCTTAATTT
The DNA here is from genome assembly GCA_019104935.1 of Kaistella sp. Classification (GTDB taxonomy): domain Bacteria; phylum Bacteroidota; class Bacteroidia; order Flavobacteriales; family Weeksellaceae; genus Kaistella. Next base: position 7,145 of record JAHRWY010000236.1, on the reverse strand, counting down.
TTGCCATCGTTTATTTGATTAATTTGTTTTTTGAGGTTTACGATAAAAGTGGAAACGGGTTTCCACTTTCAGGTAATATTTTTACTTTAAGCGATTAAAGTTTGTACGTTAAAGTGAAGTAATAATTTCTTGGAGTAATTGGATTTACGGAGTAGTTTTCATGATAGTTGTAATTCACGGTATCAAAGAGATTTCCTACTTTACCCATTACAGAAAATTTCTGCCATTCATATCCAACTGACAAAGCAACAGTGGCATAATCATCAACCGGCAATAACCGGGAAACCCCATTTCTGGTGTCTAATGTTTCCTTGGTATCATTCCATCCCGCGATACGGTCGCCTACAAAATACACGCTGGCCCCCAGCTTAAGTCCTTTTATATAATTTGGCAAAGTGTAAAATACCGATGCATTTGCGGTGGTTGCAGGTGTACGGACCAACCGTTGGTTCTCAACATACCCAAACCCTTCAGGCGTATCCAAATAAACCGCGTGGTTGTAGGAAGCACCAGCAATAATCATTAAATTGGGAGTTGGATTTCCGGTAATGTCGAGTTCCACACCACGGCTGCGCATCTTACCTGCAAATTCTTTTATGGTAGAATCATTGTTCACCTGTCCCTGGGCATTAAATTCTGCCATCTGATAGAAGTTTCTGTTTTCAATCTGATAAAGTGATAAATTCAGGGCAACTGTATTATTCCAGAAATTCTTTTTCATACCAACCTCGAACTGATCAATTATCGATGGCGTCAACGAGTTATCGTAAATGTCACGTCCCGTATTTGCTGAGAACGAATTGGTGTAAGTTGCAAAAAGCGATAGATTGTCGTTTGGCATATAAATAAGTCCGGCTTTTGGCGAAAAAGCTCTGTCTACGGCACCTGCAGTATTGTTTACATCATTGGTTACAAACGATTTCTTTTCGGTTTCGAGGTTTTCGATATAAGACCATCGTAAGCCCGCCAAAACTTTAAACTGTTCGGTAATACTAATGAAATCCTGGGCATAAATTCCAAATCGTTGTGTTGGGATGCGGGTTCTGTCTCTTGTTGTAGCTGTGGGCATTGTGCCGCTTGCCCACGTGGATGGATCATCAAGATAAATGATTCCATTCGTGCTGCCATTCGTTCCGTACGCTGTTTGTGAAAGATTGTATGCGTAAGCATCTGCAGTTCCATAATCGCCATCGGTCCCTACAAGAATTTTGTGATTTAAACGGCCGGTATTAAATTCACCGTTTAAATTTATCTGTAATGCCGTATAATTCTGCTCGTTGTATGTTCTGTTGACAGGTCGGTTCCATTTCAGGCGCCCTGCATTGTCGTAAGTCCAGGTGATTCTTTCTGTAGAAAAATAATCTTTTGTATAATTCTGGAAAGAAGCTACAGTATTCAAAGTCCAGAACTCACTGAACTGATGATTAAAGGTTATTCCCGCCGTTGCCTGCTCTGTATTTTGATATTGCCAATCTGTTCCCAGGAAAGCGTTTCTTGGCAAAAATGTATTTAAACGGTAAGATTTATCATTGTTTTCAATGGCGCCAATCCCAAAATCCGGAGTAAATTCATTCTTTAAATAATCTGCTTCCACAATCAACTGTGATTTTTCACCAATATTGAAGAGGAACGAAGGATTAAAGTAATATTTCTGCGATTCCACCACATCACGGAAACTTTCAGCTGTCTCGTATGCTCCATTTACACGGAACGCAATTTTTTCGGAAATCGGTCCGTAAAAATCAACAGTTGGTTTATAAGAATTCCAGCTGCCGGCATTCAGTCCAACACTTCCTCCAAAATTAAAACGTGGTTTTTTGGTAATTAAATTTACCACACCACCGGCAGAAACATTTCCGTAAAGCATCGCGTTTCCTCCTTTCAGAACCTCTACTCTTTCAAGTCCGGAAACTTCAGGAAAAACACCACTGTTTACCCGTGCACCATTTTTAAAGATGTTATCGTTCCCGAAATTAAAGCCTCTTCCGCCAAAACTGTCCTGCGAATTTCCCCGGGATGAAGTGATGTACAAACCATTTACATTCTGAAGAACTTCACCCAACTGTTTCGCCTGTTGCTGCTCGATTACCTCGTGAGTAACAATTGCAATAGGCTGCGGATTCTCCATCACCGTAAGATTCGATTTAGCAGTTAGTGCCTTTGCTTTGTTAGGATTACCGGTTTTATGAAGGTTTATATCCTCAATTTCCTGAATCCTAATGGTATCATTAACCGGATCGAATTTCATTTGCGCATTTGCTGACATGCTAATCAACAAGACTCCCAACGACAATATCTGCTTTTTCATTTACAAGTTTTTATTTAGAATGAATTAAAATAACGGTGCAAATGTAAAAAAGCCTTCGGGAATTACAAAATCTATTTTGAATTATTCTAAATAAATTCCAATGATACTGTTTAACTGTTTGAAAATGAATGAATTTGTTTATTACTGATTTTTATCATTATCGCTCATAAATAAGATTCCAGCTCCTATGAAAAGGAGATTTACGATAAAATACATCATTCCGTTCGGTGCAGAAGCAGTACCGAAAAGCACCACAACGATTCCCAATATCGCAATTACAGACATGGTAAGTTTAAAAAAACGGTTGCCGGAAAACACATTTTTTTTGAAGAGCCTGAACAACCCAATGAAAAGCGCACCATTAACAAGGTAGATAAATACAATAGGAATTGCAGAAAGATCAAAATTCCTGGTCGTAAAGTATGGATGCGTATTGGTGATATAATAAATAATGATATAAAAAATAATAATTCCCAGTCCTAAAAAAGCGCTGTTTACAGGCATTTTTGTTTTGGGTTCAATAACATCCAGGTTCAGGAATTTTCTGGATTTTTTAAGATTCGCAAACTGGTAAGGTACACGGATTGTCGCTAAAAGCAAACCATTGGAAGTTCCCAAAACCGATACGATAATAAAAAGCTGCATCAACAAAGCTCCGGAATCTGACGCGATTTTGCGCGAAAATTCGGTGATATAGATATCTTTCAGCTGAATTATCTCATCACCGCTCATCCTGAAAACAATTCCCATGTAATAGGAAATATAAATCACCATCACAGCGATGGTTCCTAAAATTAGGGCTTTCGGAAGGTTTTTACTTGAATTTTTAATTTCACCGGAAATCTGTGTCGCGATATACCAACCGTCGAAAGCAAAAGAAATCGGGATAAAACTCGCAGCGATCAAAAATAATAAAGACTGATTTTCCCTAACATTTTCAGCAGCGTAAGTGAAGTTGTTCGCTTCTTCGACATCACCTTTCACCAAACTTAAAATTCCCAGAGAGGCAATAAATATCAATGGAAGCACTTTCAAGACTGTCGTAAACTGCTGAAAGATGCCGCTGCTTTTCGGTCTGAAAATATTGAAGGTAAAAAAGATCAGCAGATTTACAAAACCAATGAGCGCAAAATGCAGTGTGGTAGGTTCAAAATTCAAAAATTCTGCACAGAGATGCGCAATATAAATGCCGGAAACTGTAAATAAAACCGCAGTCAGCAGAGGATAAAAAAGACTCAGATACATCCATCCTACGAAATATGCAGCTTTTTCACCGAATCTGTAATTCACATAATTCAGGATTCCGCCGTCTTTGGGGAGCAACTCCGCGTAATTTGCCATAGAAATCGCCCCGAAAACTACGCTTACTCCAACAATGATAAATCCTACAAGTCCAGCAAGAATATTTCCTTGGGTAGAAAGCAGTACATCATCAACTTTAAAGAAAATACCGGAACCGATGACCTGGCCAATCACCATTGAAATTGCTGTGAACAGACCGTATTTAGCCTCGAGTTTCTGTTCCTTTTCCATCATTTGAGATTGAGTTTTGTAATAATATGTTATTCCTGCAGTTCCAGCCAGCGGGTTTCAAGTTCGTCCATTCTGTCAGAAATTTTTTCTAATTCTGCAGAAAAAACCGAAATTTTCTCATAATCACTTTCATTGTTGAGTTTTTCGAGAATTTCAGCACGCTTTTTTTCAAGCTCCGGAATTTCCTTATCAATCATCTCCAGCTCGCGCTGTTCTTTAAAAGACAGTTTCTTTTTTGTTGCTGGAGCAACAGAAGGTGTTGGAACGGTTTCCGTTCTTTTAGGAACTGCCGGAACCTCAACCTGAGTTTTTTTATTCTGATCCTGACTTTTAGCCTCGCGATATTCCGAAAAATTCCCGACAAAATCTTTAATCACACCATCGCCTTCAAAAGCCAAAACGTGATCTACAATTCTGTCCATGAAATATCTGTCGTGGGAAACGATAATTAAACTCCCCTGAAACTGCAGAAGGAAATTTTCCAAAACCGTTAATGTGGGCAAATCGAGATCGTTCGTCGGCTCATCGAAAATCAGGAAATTTGGGTTCTGGTAAAGGACATACATCAAATGCAGCCTTCTTTTTTCGCCACCCGAAAGTTTAGAAATCGGCGAATACTGCGTTTGGTCATCAAAGAGAAAAAGCCTCAAAAACTGTGATGCAGAAATGGTTCTCCCGTTGGCTAAAGGAAAATTTTCACCAATTTCCCTGATGAAATCAATTACTCTTTCTTCTTCTTTATACTGAAGACCCTTCTGTGAAAAATACCCGAATTTAATGGTTTCACCGGTTTCAATGGAACCGCTGTCGTAAGGTTCTAATCCCTGGATGATATTTAAAAGCGTGGATTTACCCGCACCGTTTTTGCCCACAATTCCGACTTTTTCGCCGCGCTGAAACTGATAACTGAAATTCTTAAGCAAAACTTTATCACCAAAACTTTTATTGATGTTTTTGAGCTCCAGGATTTTATTCCCAAGACGTTTCATCTCGAAATCGAGTTCCAGTTTCTCTTTTTTCGTATTGGTTTTCGCTACCTTTTCGGTTTCGTAAAAATCATCAATTCTTGACTTCGATTTTGTGGTTCTGGCTTTTGGCTGTCTGCGCATCCATTCCAACTCTTTACGGTAAAGGTTTTGGGCCTTATCGATGGTTGAATTCAGATTTTCTTCGCGGATGATTTTATTCTCAAGATAGGTTGCATAACTTCCGTTGTGGAAATACAGATTCTGGTCTTCCATTTCCCAGATAAGGTCGCAAACCGCATCCAGAAAATACCGGTCGTGAGTCACCAAAAGCAGTGTTACCATTGCTTTTGAAAGATAATTCTCCAGCCATTCAACCATATCAACATCGAGGTGGTTGGTCGGCTCATCCATAATCAGTAAGGTGTGACGATGTTGCGCGCGGGTTTCAACCAAAAGTTTCGCCAGCGCAACTCTTTTGATCTGGCCGCCGGAAAGGTTTTTCATTTTCGCCTGTAAATCAGTGATTTTCAATTGCGTGAGAATCTGACTCATTTCATTTTCCAAATCCCAGGCTTCATGAATTTCCATTTCATTTAAAGCTTTATCCATATCATCGGCATTTTCGGTTAAAAGCGCGTGATGATAGTTTTTCAAAGCCATAATGGGTGGAGAATCCAGCGTCATCATGAATTCTTCCACATTCAGTTCGCCTTCAAAATCGATTTCCTGATCGAATAATACAACCTGAATGTCTTTATTAATAATTACACTTCCGGAATCTGCGATTTCTTTACCCATTAAAATTTTAAGCAAAGTCGATTTCCCGGAGCCGTTTTTGGCAACGATGGCAATTTTGTCGCCTTCGTTGATGTTGAAGGAAATATCTTTGAATAAAACTTTTAAACCATAGGATTTGGTAAGGTTTTCTGCGGAAACGTAATTCATTATGAGTTGTTGTTGCTGTTAAATGCTGTTTTGAGACTGCGAAAATACGATAATTGCACTTAATCGAGCGTCAATCTTTTTAATGACCAAAGACTACCGTTGTACACATCAATATCCACCTTGGTGTTGATTCCGTAGACGATTCCTTTTTCGGTGAACTGCCAGAAATCCCACTTGCCGTCGGGCGTTGGCTGCGGAACATCATTGTAATTGGCGAGCCAGAGCGGATAATCATCAAATTCGCCTTTCAGGAAGTCTTTGTAATAATGGTAATAAGTATAAATGATTGGCTTTTTGCCATATTTTTCTTCTACAATGCGGCACCAGATCTTTAAATCTTCAACGAGTTTTTCGTTCGATTTTCGTCTTGGGATTTTTTCAATATCGAGAATTGGAGGCAAATCGCCCTCTTCCAGTTTTACATTATCTAGAAAATTATTAGCCTGACGCACCGGATCTTCATCGGCACGGTAAAAATGGTAAGCCCCACGAATAAGCTCATGCTTTTTGGCCAGCTGCCAGAATTCATCGAAATGCCTATCGGCACTGCGGTTACCCATCGTAGCACGCAAAACTACAAATTCTATCGGTATGGCGCGGTTTCCGATGCTTAAACTGTCCCAGTTGATATCTTCTTTCCTTTGGTAATGGGACATGTCGATCCCGAAAGTTTTATCGGCATATTCTCCAATAATTCGATTAATCCGCTGTTCTTCAAATTCGGTATTCGAAAGTTTTTTATGCTCGAATTTATTAAAATACATCGCATAGTAAAAAGCGACTTTTTCTTTTAGATAAAACCCCGCACCCAGTAATGCCAACGCAAGAATCAACAGAAGAATCTCTCTTCTCAAAAGGAAATTTCTTCTGCGTTTTTTGTGGATTTTTTTGGAAACTTTCTTCCTGACAGGTTTTTGGGGCATAGAACTGCAAAAATAGGATTTAAACATAAAAAAATCGCACGTTATGCGCGATTTCCTTGTTGTTGGATTTATATATTTTAATATCCGTCCTGCGCTTTTTCGTTTGAAACCAAAGCTTTTGCTGAAGAAGTTCCGATTCGCTTTACGCCCATTGTAATCATTTTTTCAGCATCAGCTGGAGTTTTTACGCCGCCGGCAGCTTTTACGGAAAGTTTTCCGGAGTTTTCAAGCATAAGTTTTATTCCTTCGAAAGTAGCTCCGTTTGGTTTACCGTCTTCGGTTGGATAAAACCCTGTGGAAGATTTCACAAAAATATTTTCGAAATCATTCTCGCCAAAATTTTCTTCTGCCCAAATTCTCATGTTTTTAGTAATATCAACAATCTGTTCATCGGTTAAAGCAGCGATTTCGATGATCCATTTTACGATCTTTCCGTTTTTCAGCGCCAGTTTGGTGCCTTCTACGAAT
>JAHRWY010000172.1:0-5758 GCA_019104935.1 Kaistella sp. | reverse complement strand
TCGGGCATAACGGTATTCTTTTATTTTAAAAGCAAAGGTTTAATTTTTAAAAAGTGTTGAAATATAAAAAAATCGGGGTTTATTGGTGATCAGTGTCAGTTCAGTTTCGTAGTGAGTTTGCGGAACTGTTTCTCGGCGTTTTTCTCTTCGTAAAGGATGGCGTAAATCGTATCGATAATCGGCGTTTTAATATTTTTCTCTTTCGAGGTTTTATAAATGGAATCTGCTGCGTAATACCCTTCAGCAATCATGTTCATCGACTGGATGGCCGATTTTACGGTATAGCCTTTCCCGATAAGGTTCCCCAAACTTCGGTTTCTTGAAAACAGCGAGTAAGCGGTTACCAGTAAGTCGCCCAGATAGGCACTCTCATTCACATCGCGCGGCATCTCATGAATCCCTTCCAGAAACACTTCCATTTCGCGGATGGCATTGGATACAAACACCGCCGTGAAGTTGTCGCCGTATCCCAGCCCGCTCGCGATACCGGCACCGATGGCATAAATATTTTTCAGGATGGCGCTGTATTCATTCCCCAGGATATCGCAACTGCAGTTCACCTTGATGAAATGTGAGGCAAACTTATCGTGCAGCAGCTTTTTGTGTTCCTCTACGGTAGCAATGGTAAGGTATGAAAGCCGTTCCATGGCGACCTCTTCTGCGTGACACGGCCCTGCAATCACGGCCTGGTTGCGAAATCCGATCTTGAATTCATCGCGCAGATAATGTGCCACCACATCATTCACCTTCGGTACAATCCCTTTAATGGCGGAAACGAAGATTTTGTCGCTGTAATCGCAGGTCATTTTATCTAAGGTATCCGACAGGTAAATGGAGGGTGTTGCCAACACTACGATATCGCAGGCTGAGACCAGTTCGTTGATATCGGTGGTAAGTTTCAGGGATTTAATATCAAACCTTACCGCGGTAAGATAATTGGGGTTGTGGTGCCGGAGCTCTATCGCTCCTTTTACAAATTCGTTCCGTACACACCAGTGCACCACTTTGCAGTTTTCTGTAAGCATCTTCACAATAGCAGTCGCAAAACTGCCGCTCCCTACCACGCCTACCACCTGTTCAGGCGTTTCTTCTTTTTTAGCCATAATGATCAGTTGATTTACAAAGATACGAAAGTGCGGAACTAAACAAAAGATTTGGAACGGAAATAAAACCTGCCATTTTTTATTAAATCATTAACATTTTCTTAAGATTCTTTAATAATAGATTGACATCTAACGCTTTATATGCAATTAAATATTTTTATTTATTTTTGCATCCGAAAAATTAAGAATTAAAGTACCCCAACTCTAAAGAATGAAGAATTTTTTAAGCAACAAAAAGAAAGTAAACGTGCTTTTAGGCGCATTTTTACTCATTATTTTTGGACAGGCACTGTTTATTGGCAAACTCTACTCAGAGAAAGACGATAAATCCTATGAAGTGAATCTGGTAAAGATCAATACCCAGAAAGACAGTGTGGATTACCTGGAAATGAAGAACAACCTCGCCCTGGTAGATTATACGGTAAGAGAACTGAACTCATTTCTTGCTGCAAAAGACATTACCGACGGTAAAATTGCCACCCTGGCGCAGGACAGCATCTCGAATGCCGTATATCTTGCAAAACAGACCAACCGCTATAGCCAATACCTGATGGATCTTCAGAACAAACTGCAGCAGGTGCCGCTGGGTAACCCAACCGAAGGTTATATTTCCTCGAATTTCGGGAAAAGAATCAACCCGATCCCGGTAAGAAATATTCTGCTCGCATCGTTAACACCCGCGAAAAAAGAAACCACCGCTGAACCACAGTATATGGAGGAAAAAGACAGCGCCGGAAACATCATTAGAAAAACACTGGTAAAAGCACCGGAAGCGAAGAACGAAAAGAATAACACACCTGCTGAACCGGAGCAGATTCAGTTCCACAAAGGGATGGATTTTGCGGTGGCGTACGGCACCGATGTACGTGCTGCGGCAAGAGGCACGGTGATTTTCGCAGGCCAGAAAGGCGGATACGGAAACTGCGTGATCCTTTCCCACGGCAACGGTCTTGCCACGCTATACGGACACCTTTCAACCATCAGCGTGAAAGCCAACGAAACGGTAGAAGTAAATCAGGTGATCGCGAAGTCCGGTAATTCCGGACGTTCTACAGGACCTCATCTTCACTACGAAGTGCACAAAAACAATACCCCCGTAAATCCGAAACTCTTTATGAGTCTTTAGAAAATACCCATACTTATAAAACGCTCTGCAGCTGCAGGGCGTTTTTTGTGGCATCACTTCTTGGGGAAACCTGAAAATGAAGGTTTTAAAAGTAAAAATCCTGTATAACCGATAATTATTTAGTATTTTTACATCTCCTAAAGATACAGCAGCTGATATTTTCATCATCATTCCCAAAACTGCTTTTTTCAGACAATTAAATCTTTGTTACCGACTTTCAGTAAAGGCTTTGCTGAGGTTGAGCCGTAGTTGACCCATAATCTGTATATCCTTCCTATATCCTTTCTATATCCATTGTATATCCACTGTTCGTATACTGTTCGATGTTGGAGGGTTTTTCAGACTCATAAAATCCGGTTGAGACGGCTGAGAATTTCTTCCGTTTTTGAGCTTGTTGCGGTGACTTTTTTTTAGGCTAAATTTAGGATCGGGTGATCTTGAATAATGATTCATTACAGGCAGCATTAATCCTGATCAATATACGGTTTATTGCTGTTTATACCGCCAATGGGATTTTATTTTGTAACTAAATTCATTTACTGATGACCAATCATTGAACGGATGCCAATCTTTAAAACACATCTGAAGATTTGGGGCGGAAAAACCTCAGCATTATTACAACTTAATACCATTTAAAACATCATTACTGAATGAGATATATACTGATCAGTGCTGGCTTACTCAGCTCTACGCTTCTAAAAGCACAAGTGAAACAGGACAGTACGAAACAGGAAGACATCCAGGAAGTGATGCTCGTGGGCAAAAAGCCTACCATAGAAAGCAAGGCAGACCGTACCGTTTTCAACGTAGCCAACAGCTCTATCCTTACCGGAAACACAACCTGGGACGTGCTGCGGATGACCCCACTGGTGAATATCGACAACAATGATAATGTACAGGCAGAAGGCAGCAGTGTAACGGTTTATATTAATGACCGAAAATCGGTTTTCACCGGAAAAGAACTTAAAGAATACCTGAAAACCATCGCAGCAGACAACCTGATGAAAATTGAGGTGATTACGACGCCGTCTGCAAAATATGAAACGTCGGGCGCGGTAATTAATATCGTTCTTAAAAAAAATGACAACGAAGGGTTGAAAGGAAGCGTTTCGATGAACAACTCCCAAAGTTATAAAAACTCCCAGTCATCCAGCCTTAACCTTAACTACCACCGGAAAAAATTCACGCAGTCATTCAGCGGAAGCTTCAGCAACACCAATAATGTGATGAAAGCTTATAATGAAAACCTGATTTATGCTGACAATTCCCTGACCAAAATAACCTCTGAAACCAACAGCAACTGGAAATCGGCTTCCGCTTCATCTTCCAGCGAATATGAACTGAATGATAAAAACAATATCGGGCTGGTGATGGAATATTACGGATCCGACCTCAGCTCAGTTTCTGATGCCAGAGGAGATTATTTCCTTAATAACATCCTGCAAAAATTTTACACCAAAACGGTAAATGGAGAAGGTAAAAACAGCTTTGTAGGAAGCAACATTTTCTACAAGTACTATGACAAAGAGAAGAGTAAAATCCTGGATCTGAATGCAGGAATTAATTATGAAGGCAGCGATAACACCAGCATCCACTCCACGCTATGGAGCGCAGCACCTTTTGAAGGCATTAAAACCATAGCCGACAACCAGAACCGTGAATATTATTTGAAGCTCGATTACTCGCAACCCATAGGTAAAAACGGTGACCAGCTTGAGTTTGGCGGGAAGACTAATTTCAAGAATAATGAAATGCCTTTTCATTACTTTAATTTTCAGAATAATACCTGGGCAGCAGACGGCAGCAGAACCAACACTTTCCGATATCTGGAAAACCTGAACTCACTGTACGCCAACTTCAGCAAAACCTTTTTTAAGAAGCTGGAAACCAGAATCGGTTTAAGATACGAGTATATCAATTTCACGGTAAAACAGGAGGTAGGTTCCGTTGAAAGAAAGGATTCTTATGGTACGCTGATGCCGGACCTGCTGTTGAAGTATTCGTTTAATGAAAATTATAACTTAACTGCAACGTATAAACACAGCCTTTGGAGGCCGTGGTACATAGAGTTTAACCCTTTTCTGATGCCGACAGACAACGGGACTTTTAGACGCGGTAACATGTACCTCGAGCCCAATCCAAACGACAGATTTGGCCTGAAGCTGGGACTTTACAAGAAATATTTTATTTCCGCAAACTACTCCACTACCAATCAGGATTACTGGTCCTCCTATGCGGTGGAAGGAGACCAAACGATTATCATGCCGATGACGTATTACGGCAGAATCAACAATTATTCGCTTTATGCCAATACGAACCAGAATTTTCTTAAAAACAAACTCAATGTCAACTTTAATCTCGGCGTGAGTTATGTTGATAACAGCGATTTTAAAGAAAGGAACAATTTCGTGGGAATGAAGGCTCATATCACGAATTTCAGTGGCTCATCCAATTTCTCTTACACCAACCTTTTTAATAAAAACATCAATCTCAACGGTTGGGTTGGTCTGCACTCGCAGAACTGGGGAAATTCGATGGGCAATAAAATGAATGTCTTCCACAGCTTCGGCGCAACAAAGATTTTCCCCAAAACACAGATGGAAGCCGGAATCCGCTTCAATAACATCTTCCAGCGGCCGGGGAACGATATTACCACCTACTCCCCCATCGGAACCTTCAAGAGTGTGAACAAATGGGACTGGTACGGAGTCAACCTGTCATTTGTAAAACGCTTTGGCAACCAAAAGGTAAAGGAAAACACCAAAACGAATGTAGAGAAGGAAAGCGGCAGCGCGAAATAGTGGTTTTGTAATAGTGGTTTGTTTTACAGGTTACCCCTTTAAACAGGGGCAATGATATGCCTTAATTTTTGCTTCCTTTTTATATTTTTTTAAGGAAGAAGCGATCCGCCTGCAGCGGATTGTCCTGCCACCAAAAGCAGCAATCGGCCAGTGCGGACAAAACCCGACCTTTAGATTATCATGCCAGAACCTTTTGCCTGTTTTGCGGTCATCTATCATCCATAAAGATTCAATATTCCCAAATATTTTTCATGCTTTTGACCAGCTTTCAGCCGTCAGTCTTTTGCTCATTTTGCGGTCATCCATCATTCATAAGGATTCAATAACCCTAAATTTTTTGCACGCTTTTAACCAGCTTTCACCCGTCAGTCTTTTGTTCCTTTTGCGGTCATCCATCATCCATAAAGATTCAATTATCCCCAAATATTTTGCACGCTTTTGATCAGCTTTCACCCGTCAGCCTTTTGTTCCTTTTGCGGTCATCCATCACCCATAAAGATTCAATATCCCTAAATTTTTTGCACGCTTTTGAACAGCTTTCGCCCGTCAGCCTTTTGTTCCTTTTGCGGTAAACCATTACCCATAAAGATTTAATATCCCTAAATTTTTTGCACGCTTTTGAACAGCTTTCACCCGTCAGCCCTTTGCCCCTTTTGCGGTCATTCATCACCCATAAACATTCAATATCCCTAAATTCTTTGCACGCTTTTGACCAGCTTTCACCCGTC
>JAHRWY010000071.1:0-8618 GCA_019104935.1 Kaistella sp. | reverse complement strand
TATTCCTGACATTCTTCCCCTTTTCATGGATTGGAGGAAAAATTACGGAAGTTATTTACGAACGGAAAAAGAAAAGATTGAAGAAAATTCAACAGAAAAAAAACGCAGCTCAATAAAAGCTGCGTTTTTGGTTTTATAGATTTTCGGTTAAGGCATTTTAAAGCCTCTTGTAGTAATTCTTCCGTATTCGTCCACATATTTTACCTGAACGTTTCCGTTGTAACCCTGAAGGATTTTCTCCACATCTTTCTGAGAGTTTACAGGCTTTCCATTTACTTCAATAACGATATAATTATCAACTACGCCAATTTTCGACATTTCGCTGCCTGCCACAACGTTTTTAGCAATTACTCCGCTGTTCAGCCCATAATCTGTCTTAAACCGTTCGCTTAAAGGTTCGAAATCAGCACCAATTTTTTCGGTTACTGTAAGATCAGCTTTGCTTCTGAATGAAGTTCCACCCTTTTCGTCTCTCAAAGTTACATTTACAGTATTCGTTCTGCCGTTTCTTAAATACGTAACGGCTACTTTATCGCCTGGTCTTTTGCTTCCGACAGCGAAAGAAAGATCATAATAGTTAGAGACAAGCGTTTCATCAACTTTGGTAATGATATCTCCAGGTCTTAATCCCGCGGCTTCAGCACCGCCTTTATCTACAACTTCGATGAGATATACCCCATCGCCAGATTTAATATTGGTTTTATTCTGCTGGTTATAAATTGAAACCTGACGTGTATCCGATAAATCCAGAGATTTTACGCCAAGGAAACCACGCTGTACCAATCCGAATTTCTTGATATCTTCCACCACCTTTCTGGCAAGATTTGATGGAACTGCAAAACCGTAACCTTCATAATAACCGGTTTTCGATGAAATTGCAGAGTTAATTCCGATCAGTTCACCATTAGGATTCACTAACGCTCCTCCGGAGTTTCCCGGATTAATTGCCGCATCAGTCTGAATAAAACTTTCAATCGGTGTTCTGGATTGCTGGCTCAGCAAATCAATACTTCTGCCTTTAGCCGAAACTATTCCGGCGGTTACTGTTGAATTTAATCCCATCGGGTTCCCGACAGCCAAAACCCACTGGCCTACTTCCACATTGTCGGAATTGGCAAAATTCAGGTAAGGCAATCCTTTTTCTTCAATTTTTAAAAGTGCAATATCTGTAGTGGGATCGGTCCCTACCAAATTAGCTACATAAGATTTTTTATTGGAAAGCACCACCTCCAGCTTACTGGCTCCTGCAATAACGTGGTTATTTGAAATAATATAACCATCCGGCGAAATAATTACTCCGGAACCCATTCCGGAAGGCATATCTTTCGGTGCCTGCTGCTGTTTTGGCTGTCCGCCGAACGGATTTCCAAAAAACAGATCGAACATATCCTGCTCGCTTCTGTTCGAAGTTCTGTTGGAGTAGTTTTTAATACTTACTACGGCCGGCACCGTCATTTTAGATGCTTTTACGAAATCATCACCAACGCTGGTCATATTAAATGATGCATATTTGGCATCCGTATTTTTGGGTGCGAAATACGAAAACTCAGCGTCTTCGTTATGCACATTAAAATAATTAATAGCTCCGAAAGTCGTAGCTCCGGAGATTACACCCACGAATGCGTAGGGAATTAGTTTTTTTAAGGTATCCTTCATCTTCATAAATTATATTGTATGATCTTAAAATATTTGTTGCTTCAAATTTAGCACTTAATAAGTATTAATGGGAAGTGATATGTTTCAGTTTTAACTAAAAATTAACAAGAATTATAAGATTTTAATTATATTTTCATATTGGATTCAACATCTGTATAAAAGTTAAATTAATTCCCAATTCACGGGCTTCAAAAAATCTTTTACGACAGTAAATTCTTATATTCTCAAATCCTTCAAAAATTTCCTCAACTCAAAACGTTTGTTTAAATTTGGGACAATCACTTTTTTATGAGACTAAACATCAATAACGAAACTTCAAAACTGAGATCAGTAGTTCTTGGGACGCCCAATTCGATGGGTCCCGCCCACTCTTTGGAAGACAGTTACGACGCAAAATCGTATCATTCTATACAGCACGGCATTTACCCTAAGGAAAAAGACATCATTTATGAGATGACCGAGTTCGAGAAAATCCTCATCAAACACGGTGTAGAAGTTTACCACCCTCACCTTATTGAAAACTATAATCAGGTTTTCGCGCGTGATGTGGCTTTCGTTATTGAAGATAAAATGATTATCTCGAACATCATCCAGGACCGATATGATGAGCAGGATGCGTACAGAAAAATTTTTGCGCGCGTAGGCTGGAAGAAAATCATCAATCTTCCGGATTCGGCACATATCGAAGGTGGCGATGTCATTGTGTGGAATGATTTCCTTTTTATAGGTACTTGTTTTTCAGAAGATTACAGGAATTTTAAGACCGCAAGAACCAACGAATACGCTATTGAAATCCTGAAAGAATATTTTCCCAAAAAAAGAATCATCGATCTGGAACTGAAGAAAAACGATACCGATCCTTATCAGGGAATTCTGCATCTGGACTGTACTTTCAATCCCGTGGGAAAAGATAAGTGCATTATTTACAAAGATGGTTTTGTTGATGAAAGTGATTACAGACTTTTAATCGACATTTTCGGGGAAGAAAACTGCTTCCATGTAACGCAGCAGGAAATGTTCGAAATGAATCCTAATATTTTTTCGATTTCTGAAGAAATTGTAGTCTCAGATTCTTCGTTCACACGACTGAACAATCACCTCCGGAATGAATGGGGAATTACAGTTGAGGAAATTCCGTACCGGGAAATATCAAAAATGGGTGGCTTACTCCGCTGCTCTACTTTGCCGCTGGTACGTGATTAAGAAAAAGCAGAAGTTAAGAACTCAGCATTTTAAGTTTTTTAATTTCTTCCTCACTTGCAAAAGTATCATATTTAAGAATTGCAGAAGAGTGAAAACTCGTTCCGCCGGTAAATTCTTTGAGTTGCTGAACATTTTCGGAGCGAACGCCACCACCGATTAAAATTTCGATCTGGTTACCGTATTTTGAAATGAGTTCTTTTAGATTCTCTCGCCCTTTCATAGCATCAGGTTTTCCGCCTGAGGTTAAAACGGTTTTAAAACCCAGGCTAATCAAGGTCTGAATGGATTTATCCAAATCCGCAGTCCGGTCGAACGCACGGTGGAACGTGCATGGTCTGTCTCCTGCAAGTGCAATTAACGCTGTATTTTTTTCTTCATCAATTTCATTATTCACATCCAAAACACCAAACACAAAACCATCTGCTCCGGCTTCGCGGAAACTGATGATATTGCTTTTCATTTCTGTAAATTCGGCTTCCGAGTAAAAAAACGAACCGCCTTTTGGCCGAATCATCACGTAAATTGGCTTTGCATAATTTGATTTCAGATACCGGAATTCGTAGAAATTGGGTGTTGTGCCGCCAAGGACGATATTATCGCAAAATTCGATTCGGTCTGCCACGGATTTCAGGGCAGTTTCGGCAGAGGTTATTTCAAAGCAGGCAATTTCTAACATGATTTCTTTATTGTCTATAAATTTAAGTATTTTTGTTCAACCACAGATTAATACTAATAAAAACAATATTTCATGCAAACAGCCAGCACGGTTCTGATGGTGGAACCTATCGCTTTCGGTTACAACGCCCAAACCGCCGAAAACAATTATTTTCAGGTCGAACAAAAAGATGCTGACATCCAGACAAAAGCTCTTGAGGAATTCAACAGTTTTGTAGATAAATTAAAGAGGAAAGGCATCAACGTTATCACCGTTAAAGATACTTTGGATCCCCATACTCCGGATTCTATCTTTCCGAATAACTGGGTAAGTTTTCATGACGATGGAAAGGCTGTGCTCTATCCGATGTTTGCCCCAAACAGAAGAGTTGAACGCAGATCCGATATTTTAGAAATCCTTAAAGACAACGGTTTTGAGATTACCGAAATCGATGATTTATCACATTTTGAAGATCAGGACAGGTTTCTTGAAGGTACAGGAAGCATGATTTTCGATCACGAACACAAAATAGCTTACGGTTCGGTTTCACTGAGGTTAGATGAGGAACTTTTCCGCCAGTTTTGCCAGAAATTCGGTTTCAGGCCTGTTGTTTTTCATTCCTATCAAAATGCCGGCGACCAGAGACTTCCTATTTACCACACCAACGTAATGATGTGTGTTGCCGACAAATTTGTAGTGATTTGTCTGGATTGTATTGATGATGAACTGGAGCGTGAAAAAGTGCAGGAGGTCATTAAATCGACCGGAAAAGAAATCATAGAAATCTCGGAAGATCAATTGCACCAGTTTGCTGGAAACATGCTTCAGGTACAGAATAAAGCCGGGGATAAATTTTTGGTGATGAGCGAGACTGCCTATAAATCTCTAACTCCCTCACAAATTCAAAATATCGAAAAATATTGCGAAATCATTTACTCAGATTTGAATACGATTGAAACCAACGGCGGCGGAAGTGCAAGATGCATGTTGGCTGAAGTGTTTTTGCCGAAGAATAATTAATCGGAAATTCATAAAAAATCAATAATCCCCGAAAAATTCGGGGATTACTTTTAAAAATTTAATTGCGTATAGAAAAAATTATTTGGTTCTCGATTTTATTTCGTCGGAAGCACTTTCGATGTTTCTCACCTTTTTCACCTTTTGATTTCCGAAGTTGTATACGATACTTGCGCCAACACTTTGTCTGTACATGTTGTTCTGTACGTAATTGAAATTGCCGTTTGCCTGGTAATCCTCCACTTCTACAATGTTTGTTTTCAGAATATCGTTTACATTTACGGTAAAGGTCCAGTCATTCCAGATTTTTTTGAGACTCAAATCCAGACTTGAAAGGTTTTTAAGCATTCCCAGTTCAATCTGCTGTTTGTCTACATAAAAGAAATTCACGCCGGCAAACCAGGTTTTCTTTTGGTCCAAACGGATATTGTTATTGGTTTGCACCACAAAGCTTGTAGAGCTGGTATTATTCGTGTACAGCGGGAAAATATCGCCAGTGGTAGGATCTACACTTAAACTGCCATTATTTTTGTTATGCTGCACCCCGATGTTGAAATTGGTCGTCCATGCCTGTTTGAAAAAAGACTTCTGAATCCCAAACATTGCAGACATTTCCTGTTTGTCGCCGAAATTGGTTCTTATGTAACGCAGCTGATTCTGTGTGCCCACGCTTCCGTCCGCATGAACCGGAATTCCCTGTAATGGAACCTGCGTTATAATATCTTTCTCCAAAGAATGATTCAAAATCAGGAAATATGAATTTCTAAACATGTAAGTAAGTTCCTGATTATAGCTTGAAGACGCTTTTACAAAAGGGTTGTTCTGCACATAATTATTCTCAGTAAGAATATTTTTAACCGGATTGATTTCCCAGAAACTCGGCCTTCTCATTCTGCTCGAAAATGCATACGAAATATTGCTTTTTTCGTTAATCGCATAGTTCAGACTGAGATAAGGAAGAACATTGCTGTAATTTCTTTCAATGTTTCGCAAACTCAAATCCTGTGCGTTATCCGACGTACCTGTACTTTTCGTCATTTCGTAACGGGTTCCGATTTTTCCGGAAAATTTATCCGAGAATTTCTTCTCAAGCGTAACGTAAAGCCCGTAAATATTTTCGTCATACAGAAAATGGTTCGGCGTGCTCAAAGGATTATCTATTTTAATGCCTTCTGCGTTATATACTTCTGCCAAACTGCCATCTGCATTGAAGATCGAAGTTACACTCTGGGTATCGTTATCGGTTTTTGTTTTATTATAATTTCCGCCCACGGAAACCGTTAAATCATTTTTAAATTTCTGGATATAATCTGCCATTCCTGAAAAATTATTGATAATCTGCGGTAGGCTCTGGGAAACATAACGCGATCTGTACAAATCAATTCCATCGGCTGTAGATTCATAGGTATTATTATCTGTACTCTGGAATCTTTTAAAATTCAAATAAGCGGCATTCAGATTTAATTTACTTCCCAGACTGTCCGTTTTCAGTTCATAATTTAAGTTTACACTGTTATTGTAAGAACGGGCGTCTTCTTTATTTTTAGATCTGCTGTATTTTGTTTCCCACACATTTCCCTCCTTCAGCGTTCTGATGGTATTAAAAAGATTAACGGTTGAATTATAACTTTTATTTGCCCAGGTATTCCAGGACAAAGCCATATTCGATTTTTCGGTTAACTGGTAATCAACATTCAGGTAGCCGCCCAAATTTTTGTTAGGGTCAATGATATCACCAACAGATTCATTGGTTGCCTTACTGTTACCGTTTCGCAGAACATAGCTTTGAGGTTGTATGTTTTCGCTGCCTGTTAAATTTGCAGAAATACCTAATTTATCTTTTCTGTAATTTGCGGAAAAACTTGAGGAATTGCTGCTGTAAATATTTGCCGAACTCGCCATTCTGATGTTTCCGTTCAGTCCGTTGGTCATTTTCTTTTTCATCACGATATTGATGATTCCGTCCGAAGCTTCCACCTGAAATTCACTTCCCGGCATTGTAATCACTTCGATCTTCTGAATATTTTCCGCCGGCGTATTTTTAAGAAACTGCGCTAAAGACTGTGCATCCATATTGGTTTTCTTACCGTCGATGTAGATGATTGCATTATTCTTTCCCGCAATTTTCAGGGTGCTTTCGTCGGTGGTTGAAATAAGAGGCGTCTGTTTAAGAATGTCAAAAGTCGTACTTCCTTTTGCAACAGGCGCATTAGAGATGTCGTACACGAAACGGTCGCTTTCTTTTTTGAAGACTTTTTTGGTCATTAAAACTTCCTGAATGTTGTGAACTTTTGCTGAATCATTCTTGACGGTTGCCTGCCCGAAAGCAATTATTCCGGAAAGAATTGAAAGTGAAATAATGAGTTTTTTCATGGTAAAAAGTTTTAAAAGAAAAAGAAGGAAGATGGGTTATTAGTTTTTGATTTGGTTATCAGTTTTGGTTGGTGATTAGTTTTTTCTTCCCTCCCTTTCTTATTTGGTTATTAGTTTTTCGTATCATTAGTTTTGTATTGCAAAGATATATAATTATTTTAGTATCATGCAATGCAAAGTAGTAAGTAAATAAAATACAGAGACTTAATCTTCTGATTATCAACGTAAAAAATTTACATTGAATTATATTTATATACGATTAGACAAACGAAACTATAGATTTGTTACACATGAAAATAAAAAAAGTGGAAAAAATTTCCACTTTGCGATTATAATGATGTATTAAAAAAGTATAAGGTGTTTAATTTTCTTCCCTGTTAAATTTGGCAAGTTTTGTATCTGCCCAAACAGTTGCGAACGGAAAAAATGCGGCAAGAAGCGCAAAAACGGTGTCTTCGTCATCCCAGTTATATATTTTTCTTGCAGGAAGCAGAAGAAGAAGATAAAGGGTGAAAAATAATCCGTGAATATTGCCTACAATAATAATATAAATCGTTGGTAAAAGGCCATCGCGGTCATACCTTATCCATATCATTGCAGTGAAGAGAAAAAACCACGAAATCGCTTCTGCAATGCAGATTTTCTTAAACCAACTGATTACTTTTTCCTGAGGATATTTTGAGAAAAATTTTTCTATGATATTCATTATATTCATTATTTAAACCTACTATTACCTGTAGAACGCGCTTCCGTCAAGATAATCGAAAACCTCCGGCGGCAACATTGGTCGCACATTTTTTCCGTCTTTAATCATCTTTCTTATCTGTGTGGCCGAAATCTCGATTACAGGTGCCTGGATGAGGGAAATGTTTTCATGCTGAAGATATTCGTGATCTTTCTTTTCACCTTCAAAACTTCTGGGATAAACAATAATCTGATGATTTTTCACGAGTGTTTCTGAATTTTTCCATTTCGAAAGTCCTTCCAGATTGTCTTCTCCCATAATTAAAGCAAAGGAATAATCGGGATATTTTTCGTGCAGATAAGTTAGTGTATCGATTGTATAGCTTGGTTTCGGAAGAGAAAACTCAACATTCGAAGCCTTCATTTTCGGGTAATTTTTAATGGCGAGTTGCACCATATCCAGTCTGTTATGATCTTTCAGCAGGGATTTTTTTTCTTTGAAAGGATTCTGCGGACTTACAACAAACCAAAGTTCATCCATATCAGAATTCTCCAAAATATAGTTCGCCAAAATTAAATGACCGATGTGTATGGGATTGAAACTCCCGAAAAACAGCCCGATTTTCTTCATAAAATCAACTTGCAATTGTATTAATTCTTACTTTACTTATAAGTTGATAAAGGTAAAGAATTAATCTTTATAGCCGAAACAATTACCGTAGATACAGAGAAATTTCGCGTACAATAAAATTTTTTAAGATCATCAAATTGAAAAAATATAATTTCTAAAATATAATAAACTTACGTAAATTGAGTTCAAATTCTGAACCTTCTTCGTTGAAACCCGTTTTTCACATATTTCTGATATTTTTTTGTGTTTCTCTACAGGCACAAGAGAAAGAATTTTGGCTCATTAATACGCAGACTGACGAGAAAACTTTGGTGAAAGATTCGGTTTCCGCTGTTAAATTCCTCGATTCTCTTACCCAAAACAGCTATTACTTAACTGAACTGCGGAATGTAAAAAAAG
>JAHRWY010000090.1:0-10536 GCA_019104935.1 Kaistella sp. | reverse complement strand
GCCAGCATATTCACCTGAATAATGGTTTCGTCGGTAGATTTCTGCATATCGTAATAAAATGCACGAACGCCCCAAAGAAGGTTCAGCATCGTAAGCACACGCCTGTTCGAACTGTACACAATAATGTTGGCATTTGGCCTGTGCGCCGAAATCTGGAATGCCGTGTAGCCCGAATACGTTAAGGTAACAATAGCTTCTACATTGGCGGTTTTTGCAATCCTTACGGCTGCCAGGCAAATTCTGTTTGTAATAAAACGCTCATCAACACAGTTGAATTCGTGCTCGATAGGCGAGTTTTTGGTTTGGTAGAAATGCGTCTGCTCGATATTCTTTACAATCTTCGACATGTTTTTCACCACATCTACCGGATATTTACCCACCGAGGTTTCTCCGGATAGCATCACCGCGTCAGCCCCATCGAGCACCGAGTTGGCCACGTCATTTACCTCTGCTCTGGTTGGCGTTAAGCTGTTGATCATGGTTTCCATCATCTGGGTAGCAATGATTACCGGTTTCGCGTATTTTCTGGCGATTTCTACCAGGTTTTTCTGGATGGCGGGTACTTCTTCCATAGGAACTTCCACACCCAAATCTCCACGGGCTACCATCAGTCCGTCGCATTCCTGCAGGATCTGCTCGATATTTTTTACGCCTTCAGGTTTTTCGATCTTCGCGATGATTGGCGTTTTCTGTTTGTTGGTAGGGTGGTTCTTCATAAGCTCCTTCAGGTCGATAATGTCCTGAGCGTGGCGCACGAAGGAAAGGGCAATCCAGTCCAGCTCTAGATCGAGCATGAAGTTGGCGTCCTCAATATCTTTTTCGGTAAGTGCCGGCAGCGACACGTTGGTGTTCGGCAGGTTTACTCCTTTTTTAGAACTCAGTGGTCCCCCCTGAATAGTTTTGGCTCTTACGGTATCGGTCTGGTTGGTTTCAATCACCTCCAAAACCAGTTTACCGTCGTCGATAAGGATTCTTTCGCCCACTTTTACATCCTGTGGGAACTTCTGATACGTCATGTAAACTCTTGTAGAATCTCCTTCGATTTTTTCGTTGGTGAAGGTAAGGATGTCTCCGGGGTTAAGGTACGAGCCTTCTTTTACAACGCCTACGCGGAGTTTCGGACCCTGCAGGTCGCCAAGGATTCCTACAGAAAACCCGTGTTCCTGGTTGAGCTCACGAATGGTTTGTACGTTTTTTTTAACTAAATCGTAATCGGCGTGAGAAAAATTTATTCTGAAAATATCGGTTCCGGCCTGGATGAGCTGAAGCATGGTTTCTTTATCGGATGAAGCAGGCCCCAGTGTGGCGATAATTTTTGTTTTTTTTAGATATTTATTCATAGTATTGAATTAATTGATAAAGCTCCTCGGCAGGGCTTAGGTTGAAATTCTGTATTTGGAATAACAGATTTTCAGGGAGCAAAATTAAGGAAAAATCATCAAATGGCTCGGATGTTTTCATGATATAATCTACATCCTGAGATTGATCAAGCAGAAACATAGTTTCGGTTTCGCCAGAAAATAATTCCTGCGGGATTTTCTTCTGAAGATAATGTGATGATTGGTTGGCGATAAAGTGAATGCAAAGTTCAGAATCGGGGTGGAATGCCTGAAATCTAGGGAAATAATAATCGTTGTAATTGCCGTGGTAGGTAAGGTCTGCAGTGCGTGAAAAGTTAAAAGTATTCTGAGAATTGAGTTGATAAAAAAGTTCGTGAGCAGGTACATCTTTTACGAGGCGTACGAGCCCTACGGTAATTTCTTCTTCTTCTTCGTCAATATCCAGCAGGATCTTTTGCGTTTTCAAGGATACTTTGTTTTTTGTTTAAAATATAAAATGCTCGTTGGGCAGCTTTTTCTTCGGCTTTCTTTTTAGAGGTTTCTGTGGCGTTCGATATTTTTTCATCGTCCAGCCATACATAACTTCGGAAGACCAGGTTTTTGGTGACCTGCATTTCTTCGCAGGTTTCGTAGCGTATTGATACTTTCTTTTTCTGGCTCCACTCCAGCAGCAAACCTTTGTAGCTTACAATTTTATTTTCGAGTTTGTTGATTTCCGTTGGCGTCAAAAGCCTTTCAAGAACCACTTTTTTACAGGTTTCATAGTCTACATCGAGATAAAGTGCCCCGATTAAAGCCTCGAAAAGATTCCCTGAAATATTTTCGCTCAGTGTACTTGGAGAATCATTCTGTAGAAATTTCTTTAAAGAAAGTTCGTCGCCCAGTTTGTTCAGGTTTTTGCGGTTAACAATCTTCGATTTCATCTGGGTAAGATACCCTTCGTTCGCATGTGGATACGTCGAAAAAAGATGACACGAGATTATTGCACCTAATACCGAATCGCCCAAAAACTCGAGTCTTTCGTAATTCTGCTTTTTGGATGAGGACGTTTTTAAAGAAAAAGCTTCCCGATAAAGACTGATGTTCTGCACACTGCAACCTGTAATTTTACTGATTTCAGTGCTTAGATAATAATCTTTTTCGGAGAGGTTTTTTTTTCTGTTAACTAGGAATTTAGGAAAATACTTCTTTAACTCCATAGAATTCTTTGTTTAAATTTTGGAGAAAAGTACACAGGCATTGTGGCCACCAAAGCCGAAGGTATTGCTCATGGCAATTTTCACTTCTTTTTCCACTGCATGGTGGAAGGTGAAATTCAGGCGGCTGTCGATCTTTTCATCATCAGTAAAATGATTGATGGTTGGCGGAACAATGTTGTAAATAATGGTGTGTATTGCAGCGATAGCCTCTACAACTCCAGCAGCACCCAACAGGTGACCGGTCATTGATTTGGTAGAGTTAATCTGAATATCGTACGCGTGATCGCCCAGTAATTTAGAAATTGCATTAGATTCTGCGATGTCGCCTAATGGAGTAGAAGTTCCGTGCATGTTGATATGATCTACTTCGTCAGTCGTTACACCTGCATCTTCCAGGCAGTTTTTCATTACAAGGTAAGCGCCAAGGCCTTCCGGATGGGGTGCAGTCATGTGATAAGCATCTGCACTCATACCACCGCCTTTCAGTTCGGCATAGATGGTAGCGCCACGTTTTTTCGCGTGTTCATATTCTTCCAGAATGATTGATCCTGCTCCTTCACCCAATACAAATCCGTCTCTGTCTTTGTCGAAAGGCCTAGAAGCGGTTTTAGGATCATCGTTTCGGGTAGAAAGTGCCATCATGGCATTAAAACCTCCAACCCCACTTGCCGTAACTGCAGCTTCGGAACCTCCGCACACGATTACATCAGCTTTACCAAGCTGTATAAGCATTTTGGCGTCGATCAGTGCGTTTGCAGAAGATGCACAGGCAGAAACTGTGGTGTAATTCGGACCGTGGAAACCGTATTCGATAGAAATCTGGCCGCCGGTAATGTCCGCAATCATTTTAGGAATAAAGAAAGGGTTGAATCTTGGGATATCGGTATTTGCCCAGCCCAGAACTTCGTGTTCGAAAGTTTCCAGACCGCCGATTCCTGACCCCCAGATTACCCCGACTCTGTTTTTATCGAGTTCGCCGTTCAGAATACCGGAATGTTCTACCGCTTCTCTGGCAGCAACAATTCCCAATTGGGTATTTCTATCCATTTTCTTCGCTTCTTTTTTATCGAAGTGATCCAATGGATTGAAGTTTTTTACCTCGGAGGCGAATTTGGTTTTGAATTGAGAGGCATCAAAAAGAGTAATAGGAGCGGCACCGCTCTCGCCTTTGATAAGACTTTCCCAGTATTCTTTGGCATTATTTCCAATAGGCGTTATAGCCCCAAAACCGGTAACAACTACTCTTTTTAATTCCATAAATTTTAGATTCTTGTTGATAGAATATTATTTGTTCACCACTTCTTCAATATAAGTAATAGCGTGACCTACAGTTGTAATTTTTTCTGCTTGATCATCAGGGATCTGAATGTTGAATTCTTTTTCAAATTCCATGATAAGTTCTACAGTATCCAAAGAATCTGCTCCTAAATCGTTTGTGAAACTAGCTTCTGGAGTTACTTCTGTTTCCTCAACGTCGAGTTTGTCTGCGATAATCGCTTTTACTCTTGATGCAATGTCTGACATAGTAATTTAATTTTAATTAGTTGTTAATTGGTGCAAATATATAAAATTCTTTATCAATAGCAGTTTTTTTATAAATAATTACGTTTTTATTTGGTGTTTGAGGCGTTGTTTTGCTTCCATAATTTAGCAGTGTTGTTCTATAGCAAAAGAATGCGTTAGTGCTTCCAGCTATGCCGCTAGATGGTAGTTTTCATGTTGGGAATGTTTTCCGGTTGTCTTGTTTGGTATCGTGTGTTTTTAAGGCATGAAAATGGCCCGATAAAAATTATCGGGCCACTTCATAGTTTAAAATGTTAATGTGTTATTTCTTGATCACCTTAAATGATTCATTTTTACCTCCTTCAAGGATTGTGCTGATGATATAGGTTCCTGGAGCCATCTTGCTCATATCAAGTTTACCGTTAACCAATTTCGAAGGAACTGGCATCTTTTGTCCTGCAATATTGTAAACATGTACCGTTTCGATGGTTTTCTTCGAGTTGATGGTAAGGATGTCTTTCACTGGGTTTGGATAGAAGGAAACTTCTTTGGCTCCAGCTTCGCTTACAGCAGCGGTAGCACATTCTGCGTCGATCATCATCATACCGTCGAAATGTAGTCCTGGAGTTGTGGTTGATACCGGCTGTGTCCAAGTGGCGCCACTGTCTGCTGACTGATAATTAGAAGAGGTTACCCAACCTTCTGTATATTTATAACCAATCCAGTAGGAACTGATTTGAGAGGCAGATGTACCTGTTATTGCGATCCAGTACTTAGTGTCATTTGCTGCATTCACAGGAAGTTCGAAGTTGCCTAGATCAAGGGTTATTCTATAGGTTGGGAGACTGGCAAAAGTATCTGGTAGTGTGAGTACATTAGTAGGAGTTACTCCAGTCATCGTTGTAATCACAGTAGTTCCTGGAGTATTAGATCCACTGTCTGCCAATATTTTCACATCGAAAGAAGTAATGTCAGATGCACCTGCTGCTGCCTGAGATACGATGTCAAATTTCACTGACTGCAATTTATAGGTTTCGCTTTCTTTAGGAACAAAAAAGTCATTGGCTACCATATATGTTGCAGAGGCTAAATTCTTTGTCATATTATGCGCGGTATCTGGTACGCCTGAATAAGTTTGGTCACAACCATAATCAGGTTCCACAGGCGGTGGCGGCGGTGTTCCGCATTTAACTGATCTTGTATGAAGTGAGGTTGATCCATCGCAGTTGCTTGAAAGGTGAGAATAGAATCTTACTACCCCAGAAGTTGTCGGGGTGTATTCTACAGATCCTGTTCCTGATGCTAATACTGCTGTACCTGCTTCGTTACCGATAGTAATGAAATACGTATTTACTGAGGTAGAGAATGTATAAGTAGTACCTGCTACTAAATTAACTTTAGAGAATTCGTTAACATAAGCGGCAGAAGTAACACTCTGAACTGATCCATTACAGTTAGGTGTAAAGGTCGCTGCAGGGTATTGCCCGTTGGTTGCTGTTAAGCATCCTGTTGGTGCAACGGGTGCAACAACTAGGGTGTAGTCCTCAACTTCCCCGTATTGTCCATCTAGACATGGGTCAGTAACTGCTGGATTGTTAGATCCGGTAGCATTAACCATTACTCTTAATCTGTAAGATCCAGCAGCGAGGGTTGAAGGAATTGAAATGTTGCCAGTAAGGGTAGAAACCTGCATGTTAGATCCGCTTCCGATTTCTCCTAAGAATTCTTCAGTTTCAAAAGTTTCGTTATTGTTGAAGTCAATCCATGCAGAAACTCTTTCAAACCATCCATCGCCTACAGTCACAGAAATAGGATAGGATTGTCCGGCCTGTATTTGACCTTGGGTAGCAGTGTAATCTCCGTAACCATTAGGGCTACAAGTGGTAGTGTTGTTAATTCCAGCAACAGTTACATTTGTTATCAAGTCTCCATCGTTACATTCAAGATCCACTGGCATGCAATATGCGGCAGGGGCATATGAAAGTGAAGGTTTAGCATTGATTTTTACGGATTGTTTTTTCGGATGAACCGAGCTTTTAGAGTTTGCACTCTGTGCGAAGTTTGCCAAAGGCATAATTGCCAATAACAGCAAGGGTAGTTTTTTTCTCATAAGTAATAAATTTAATTAATGTTTTTAAATTCTGACCAAATTATAAATAAAATATCAAATAAACAAAGTTTAATTTGATTATTCGCTAATAAAATGGATGTTTTTGTGAAATATGTGTTATTTTGTAGTGCTTTTCGTGGTAGCAAAGATTGGTTGTAACGCCCTGATAGCCTTGGTTATCACGAATTGTTGATGTATAAGAAAAAAAATTATTCTTATTTCAGCAGAAACCATTCATTGGCTAAACTTGCCGCAAGTCTTGCGGTACGTTCATTTTGATCTAAGGCGGGATTTACCTCTGCGATATCGAAGGCTAAAAGTTTCTCACTCTTAAGAATATGTTTGAAATAATGCATGAAGGCAGAGTCGGCGAAGATGCCGTTATATGCTGCGGCTGAAACACCCGGCGCAATGGAAGCATTAAATACATCCATACAAATCGTAAGGTATAAGACGTGGCAGGAAGCCGTGACTTCATCAATTTTCTGATAAACTGCCGGAAGGTTTTCGAAAAACAGTTCGTCCGCCAGGATATATTTCATACCGTACTGATGAGCGGTATCGAAAAGTTTAAGGGTGTTGGAGTTTTTCTGAATTCCTATATGAAGTGAATGAATTTCTCCCTCCTGCGCGATCTGCCAGAAACCTGTACCTGAACTTGCGCCGATTCCCGCTTCGGGTTCACGGTTATCAAAATGAGCGTCGATATTGATGATTCCAATCTTCTTTCCCGGAAAAGCTTTTCTGATTCCTGAATAATGCGCATACGTAACTTCGTGTCCACCACCCAAAACAACAGATTTTCCGTTCCTTTTTAAAACTTGTGCAATCTTTTCCGCCAGTTCATTTTGGGCGCCTTCAAGATTTCCATTTTCACAGGTGATATTTCCAAAATCCTTCAATGAAAATTCAGGACTGACAACCGGGAAATTCGACATGTTTTTCCGGATGAGATCCGGAGCGTCTTTAGCGCCAACTCTTCCTTTGTTTCTTTTTACACCTTCATCAACCGCAAATCCGTGTAAAACGAAATCGTTCGGTAAAACCGAAGTGTAATCGTTTTCCAGAGAAACTCTCTGGAAAATGCGGTGATAAAGCGGGTCTTCGCCGTCAAAACGTCCTTGCCAAAGCATAAAGTAAATTTATTTTTAATTTAAAAATTCAAATTAAATTGTTCCCGAATATATTCTAAAATCTTTTGAAAGGATTTCAGCTCATCAATTTCAGGGAATTGGTGTAAGTAACTTTCTGGATTATTATAAGTGAACTCATTATAATATTGTCCTGCTTTATAAATTACAGAATATGCGTTCCCATCTAAAATTGCAGTTTTAGAAGTGCGCATCATAAAGTTTTCTTCATCTTCGTCCCAAATAATACTCTTTTCTTTTTTATATTCAAAAGCATCCTCCATTGGTAGTTGCCCTATGTTTAATGCTTCTAAAGTCATGAATATGAGCTCAACGTTTTTGTCGGCAGAGATGTTTTTTGTGATTGGTGGAATCATTTGAAAATCATCAGAACTTATCTTTTTAGGTAAGAACCATTGTATAGTTTCTGCTTTCCATTGGTTATTTTTTTTGTAAACCCGGAATACTATGCCGCTGTTTGTAATTCCTCTGTCTTTATAAATTCTAATTTCTTTTTCAAGATAGTTAGTAGACAAACCTGTCAACTTATCAAGATCTTGCGCATTTAAAATAAATGAATAGATAATGAAAAACAAGATAGAAAATTTAAAATACATCTACGCTAATTGTGTATTCTTTTCCGCATACGCCATCGCTGCTTCCTTTACCCAGGAATGTTCACGCTGCGCTTTTCTTTTTGTTTCCAAACGTTTTTTGTTGCATGGTCCATTTCCTTTTAATACTTCCATGAATTCATCCCAAGGCAATTCTCCGAAATCGTAATGTTGGGTTTCTTCGTTCCATTTAAGTTTTTCATCCGGAATTTTCAGGCCTAAAAATTCTGCCTGCGGAACAGTAACGTCTATAAAACGCTGTCTCAAAGAGTCGTTGCTTTCTCTTTTTACGCGGTAATTCATGGATTTCTGGGAGTTTGGCGATGCGTCATCATTAGGTCCGAACATCATTAAAGCCGGCCACCAGAAACGGTTCAGTGCTTCCTGTGCCAAATCTTTCTGTTCTTTGGTTCCCCGGCAAAGCGTCATTAGTATTTCGTAACCCTGTCTTTGGTGAAAAGATTCTTCTTTACAGATTCTCACCATCGCGCGGGAATATGGGCCATAAGAATTTCCCATCAGCATGACCTGGTTCATGATCGCGGCTCCGTCTACCAGCCAGCCGATTGCGCCGATATCTGCCCAGGAAAGCGCCGGGTAATTGAAGATACTGGAGTATTTTGCTTTTCCGGAAAGCATATCGTTGTAAGTGGAGTCGCGGTCTGCAACAACTTCACCGTTGCCCAGGGTTTCTGTTGCGGCGTACAGATAAAGTCCGTGCCCTGCTTCATCCTGAATTTTTGCCATCAACGCCATTTTTCTACGCAGCGAGGGTGCGCGGGTAATCCAGTTGGCTTCCGGCAGCATTCCTACGATTTCAGAATGGGCATGCTGAGAAATTTGTCTCACCAATAGTTTTCTGTAATCATCGGGCATTACATCTTTGGGTTCTACTTTATTCTCTGCCTGAACGTATGCTAAAAATTTTTCCTGATCCATTTTTAATTTTTTTAAAATAACGCAACTTGTGCGGTAAAGCTATAATTTCCCTTCGCTTAAATCATCTTTAAGATAAATCCCTACTTTGGAATCGATAAATTCCCCTGCTACAAAACTGATGGTTTTGTCGTTGCCTTCAATCTGGTATTCCTTGAAGAAGTACACGTTTCCGTTGTCCGGTCCTTTTACTTCTACTTTTTTGCTAACGCAATGCCAGTAATGGTTCCAGATGTTGAGTCCTTCTATTTTGAATTCTTCATTCTCGTCAACTGCTTTTGCGAATTTCCAGTTTGTCATTGTTGTAGTTTTTTAAGAGGAAAAAAGTTTTTGAATTTTTTCCCTGAATTATACATCGTAATTCAGCATCACGACATTGGTAGTCGGGTGACACTGGCAGGTAAGTACAAATCCGCGCTCCACTTCTTCTTCAGTAAGCGCAAAATTCTTTTCCATAAACACTTCACCTTCCATGATCTGGGCTTTGCAGGTGCAGCATACGCCGCCTTTGCACGCGAAAGGAACGGGAAGTTTGTCGTGCAGCGCCTGATCCAGGATGCTTCTTTTCTTTGAATTGAGATGAAAAGAATATTCATCATCGTCAATAATTAAAGTTACCATGCTTTCCAGATTAGGTATCGCTTTGAACTCATCGCTCATTTCTGCGTTTTCACCATCATCCGGAGCTGCGTAATATTCATACATAATCTGCAGCGAAGGCACTTTTTTATCATTTTTCAGATATCCGGAAATATCTTTGATCATTTCAGACGGGCCGCAGATAAAGTACGTGGATTCCTGAACAGGGATTTCCGGGAATCTTTCAAACAGCAGCGAAAGTTTTTCTGCTGAAATTCTGCCTTCAAAAAGTTCATCTTCGAAATGTTTTTCGCGGGAAAGAAGATAAATTACCTTCAGTCTTCCCTCAAACTTTTCAGCCAGGTCATCAATTTCTTTCCTGAAAATAATATCACTGAAGCTTTTATTGCTGAAAAATAAGTACGCTTTGCTCTTAGGTTCCTGGTAAAGTGCTTCTTTAAGATTCGAAAGTACCGGAGAGATTCCGCTGCCGGCAGCAAGTCCGATATAGGTTTTCTCATTGGAAGCGTGATAATGCGTGTAGAAATGTCCCATTGGTGATAAAACCTCCACCAAGTCGCCTTCTTCCAGTTCATTATTCAGAAAAGTGGAAACTTTGCCGCCTTCCAGATGTTTTACCAGAATTTCAAGTACATTATTTCCTTCGCTCGGCGCATTGACGATTGAATAGGATCTTCGCAGGTCCTCGTCACCAAAAACGAAACGTACATTAAGATATTGGCCTTGCTTAAAGGCAAATTCGTGCCTCAGGTTTTGAGGGATTTCAAAACCGATATTTACGGAATCATTCGTTTCCTTCTTTACCCGGGCTGCTTTTAACAGATGAAAATGATGCATGTTTTTTAAAATAACTCTATAAAGGTGAGTTCAACAAATATACTTTTTTTTTGAATGGTACAAAAAAACAGATCTCTTGGAAGGAAGTGATTCGTACCGTGTGAATGATTGTATTTTGTTTTATCGGAAATTTTGTCTTAAATGACACGCTCTCTTTTTTTTAAACCCGTAAATTCTGTCTTAAAAAAAGCTTAATATTTTAACATAACATTTTTTGTACTGTAGCATCTCAACAAAAAACTTTGAAACGCGACTGTAAAAAGTCGT
>JAHRWY010000055.1:0-8192 GCA_019104935.1 Kaistella sp. | reverse complement strand
TCTAAAAGTCTTGGGTTAATCGCCGTTCTTTATTTCACTGTTGGCGTTAACGCACAGGTTACAGATTCTTTGAAAGAAAAGAAAATTGAAGAAGTAGTGGTGATTGGGTATGGATCTGTAAAAAAGAAAAATGCCACCAGTGCTATTGAGAACATTAAAGCTGATGTTTTTGACAGTCGCCCGATTTACAATGTTGGCCAGGCATTACAGGGAAATGCTGCCGGTGTAAGTGTAATTCAGAACTCCGGTAAACCCGGACAATCGCTGAACGTGAAAATTCGTGGTAACAACTCCATTTCCTCTGGTGTAAATCCGCTTTACGTGGTTGATGGAATACAAACCAACGACATTAGTGGTATTAATCCGGATGATATTGTGGATTTAACGATTCTTAAAGATGCTACATCAGCCGCAATTTATGGTATTAATGGTTCTTCCGGGGTTGTGATCATTACCACGAAAAGAGCAAAAACCGACAAGCCGCAACTTAATTTCAATGCGTATTGGGGTGTTTCAAAGGCAGCTAATAACGTTGATGTACTGAATCCGGAACAGTACAGAGCTTTGATGAACGAAATTAATCCTGCGTATGTGGCTACAATAGACAATCCAAGATATGCAGGAATTAATACCGACTGGAGAAGCGAAGTTTTCCGAACAGGTTTTGACCAGAATTATAACGTCAATTATTCATTTGGTAATGAAAAATTGAGAACGTATACCGCTTTAGGCTATCAGGGAATTGATGGTATCGTAGATCCTTCGAGATTCGACAGGGTTTCTGCCAAAATTAATTTAGATTCTAAATTAGCGAGCTGGCTGAAAGTGCACGCCAGTTTAAATTACATCAATACCAAACTCAAAAACACAAACGATAACGCTGCAGGAGCAAGAGCTGGGGTTATTTTAAGTACTTTAACTACACCAACCTTCATGCCTGCCTACGCTAATCAGTTAAAAGTAAGAGAAACAGATGCCGATGGAAATTATATCGATGGATACAAGGACGGGCAGTTTGCCATGAATCCGTTTACAGCAGGTTGGGAAAATCCCGTAGCTTTTCAGTACAGAGGGTTGGATAATACAAATACTCACAGGTTTTTATCGAATCTGGGACTTGATGTGAATATTTTAAAGAATCTTGTATGGAAACCCAGCGTTTCTCTTGATGTGATCGACAGTGTAAACGACAGGTTTATCGATCCTTTCAGATCTGTTTACGGCCGCCAGGAAAGAGGTACGGGAAGCAAAACCTTTAATCTTTTCCAGGACTTTAATTTTGAAAACACGTTGAATTACACTATTAAGTCTGATGCTCACGACTTAAATTTATTGGGAGGTTTTCAGTTGCATGAACGAAATGTACAGGGGCAATATTATTGGGGTAACCGCTTTCCACAGGATTTAAGAGAATTTGTTTACGAACTTTCCGAAAATCCAAATGAAATCTTCAGAAAAGAAATTTTAAGAGAACTTTCTTATTTCGGAAGAGCCTTGTATACGCTGAATGGTAAATATACGGTAATGGGTGTGTTCCGCTACAACGGCAGTTCTGCTCTTGCTGATGGTAAGAAATGGGGATTCTTCCCTGGAGTTTCTGCTTCCTGGAATGTTGCTAACGAAGATTTCCTTGCAGACAGTAAAGTAATTTCTGAATTAAAAATTAGAGGAGGCTGGGGTAAAACAGGTAACGCTTCAGGAATCCCTCCTTATGCGCATTACAACCTTGAAAGACTGAACCAAGCCGGCGAAAACGGTACCTGGTCTACTTACCAGTGGAGTAGTGATATCGGTTGGGAAGTTACGACAGATACCAATTTAGGTCTCGATTTAGGCTTTGTTAACAACCGCATCAGATTAACCGCGGATATTTATAAAAGAACTACAGATGATCTCATTATGCCAATTAAAATGGGACAAATCGGGAATATTCTGAGAAATGTAGGTTCAATGGAAAATAAAGGTCTGGAACTTACCTTAAATACCATCAATATTAAGCGGGAAGATTTTACCTGGAATACGAATTTTAATATTTCGTTTAACAAAAGTAATATCAACAGCTTAGCTTATATGCCGAATATCGACAGGATTGGTATTGAGGGAATGGGTGATTTGGTTCGTTTTTCTGCAGGCCAGCCCATCGGATCTTTCTTTGGCTATCAAATGGAAGGGGTAAATCCTCAAACGGGAGATATTGTATACAAAGATCTTGATGGAAACGGTGAATTCAATACTGGCGACAGAACTTTCATCGGTGATCCGAACCCGGATTTCACTTTCGGTTTTACGAACAATTTTACCTACAAAAACTGGTATATGGATGTACAGATTACCGGTTCTCAAGGAAACGATATCTACAACGCATCAAGGTTTGAGCTAGAATTAATGAATGATTTCAAAAACCAGTCTACAGTTGTTTTAAACAGATGGACAACGCCAGGGCAGATTACAAATGTTCCAAGAGCAAATTCCTCTTCAGCTATGGTAATTTCAGACCGCTTTATCGAAGACGGATCATTTATCAAACTGAAAGCGGCCACACTGGGGTACAACTTCAATAATCCTTTTAAAGGTCTTAATAAACTTAATGTATATGTTACCGGACAAAACCTGGTTACATGGACCGATTATTCAGGTTTCGATCCGGAAGTGAATGCATTTGCTACAACAAACGGTGTTCTGGGAATCGATTACGGAACCTATCCGCAAGTAAGAACAGTAATTTTAGGACTTAAAGCTAATTTTTAATTATTAATATTTACACAATGAAACTTAATAACACCATATTTTATCTATTATTAGGAACCGGTCTTGCCTTAGGAACTACTTCCTGCTCAGATTATCTGGATACCGAACCGATAACAGACCGTGCTATAGAATTAAGTGATACGCCTTACAAAACAGCAGCTGAAGCAGAGGATTTAATGAAAACGCTTTATAACGGCTTAGGCAGCGAATACTGGCAGCTGGATTATTTTTTCAATGGTGATGCCCAGTCGGATGTTGCTTATGTAGGTGGAGACAATCCGCAGAATATTCAGCAGGCAGAATACCGTATTATGGCCACGAACAGCAATGTAAATCGCGACTGGAATTATCTGTATGGCTTGATCAACGATTGCAACAAAATCCTGAATTATGTAGATAATGTCCCAGATCCCGCACTTACTGCCTCGCGAAAAGCACAGATGAAAGCCGAAGCAGCAACGATGAGAGCACTTTATTACTTCCACGCAGTGCAGCTTTGGGGTGATATTCCGTTAGTTACTAAAGCGGTCATAGGCGTTACTTCCGAAACTTTCGATGAAGTTTATGCGCAGGTTTATCCGGCAAGAAAACCGGTGAACGATGTATATGCGCTTATTCTGTCGGATCTGGAGGGAGCACTGCCAGCTTTGCCAGGTAACGCAGACAAATTTAAAGTGACTAAGGGTGCTGCTCTGGCTTTACTGGCTCAGGTACACGCCACAAAACCAGTTCCTGATTACGCAAAAGTGGTCGAGTACACCGATCAACTGATGGGTCAGGGCTACAGCCTTTTACCGAATTATGATCATTTATTCGACGGTAATCATGCTGCTAATGCCGAATCTATTTTCGAAATCAACGGAAATGGCGGAAGTATTTGGTGGTGGGGTGTATTTATGTTTACCGGCGACGACTGGAAAAAATTCAACACTCCATCCAATGACTTGGTAAAAGCCTTTAATGATGAGGGAGATACTGTGAGAAAAACTTCTTCGGTAAAGTTTCAGGCAGTAGGCTGGGCCGACAGTTACTGGCCGAGCAGCAATTATCCGTTTGCGTGGAAACAGAGAGATACCACCGGAAACCAGAATATTTACATCCTAAGATATGCGGATCTGTTGTTACTGAGAGCAGAAGCAAAAGTAAGATTGGGTGATTACACCGGAGCTGCAGCATTGGTAAACCAGGTAAGAAACAGAGCTGGACTAGGAAATATCAACATTTCAGGTCTTGAAGACGGCATCAATAAAATCTTACACGAACGTAAACTGGAGCTTGCTTTCGAAGGTCAGCGTTGGTTTGATCTTAAAAGAACCGGCAAAGCTCTGGAAATTCTGAAAAACCGTAAAGACGGGAACGGAAACATCTTAAGTTTCGCAGGAAATTTAACCCAGCAGCGTTTACTCTGGCCAATTCCACAGTCCCAGATTGATAATAATCCTAACCTTACCCAAAATCCAGGATATTAATGATGAAGATTATACAATCAAATCGTTCTTTTCTAAAAAGTGCTGCACTTAGCGGTGTGGCACTTTTTTCATTGCTTTCCTGCGGGAATAGAGTGTTGACAGAAACCGAAAATTCGGGAGCAAAAAATATCGAATATTGGCTCACAAAAGGTGATGGCTCTGTAAAACTGCAGCAGCAGAATTCTCTTCAGTTTTCTATAGATACCAACAGTTTTCCAGTCATTGAAATTGATGATACACAAAAATTTCAAACCGTTGATGGCTTTGGATACACCCTTACAGGTGGCAGCGTTCAGGTCATTAACACACTTTCAGTCGACAAAAGAAAAGCACTTTTAACTGAAATCTTTGGCAATTCCGGCAATTCGATTTCAGTGAGTTACTTGCGGTTAAGCATCGGCGCCTCAGATTTGGATGGCGAAGTTTTTTCTTATAACGATTTACCGGCTGGACAAACAGATTTAAATCTGGAGAAATTTTCTCTGGCAAGAGACAAAGATTTAATTGCAATGCTGAAAGAAATTCTCGCCATCAATCCCAAGATTAAAATTATTGCAGCGCCCTGGTCGCCGCCCATTTGGATGAAAGATAACGGAAGCTCAATTGGCGGGAGTTTGAAACCTGAATATTACGGAGTTTACGCTAAATATTTCGTGAAATATATTCAGGGAATGAAAAAAGAGGGAATAGCAATTGACGCAATTACACCTCAAAACGAACCTTTGCATCCCGGTAATAATCCAAGTCTTCTAATGACTTCCGAAATGCAGAAAGATTTCATTAAAAATCATTTGGGCCCGGAGTTTAAAAAAGCAGGAGTTACCACGAAAATCGTTGTGTATGATCACAACTGCAACAAGCCAGAATATGCCATCAATATTTTAAATGATCCTGAAGCCAGTAAATATATAGACGGATCTGCGTTTCACCTTTACGAAGGCGATATTTCAGCTTTAAGTACGGTTCATAATGCACATCCCGACAAAAATCTTTATTTCACCGAACAGTGGACGGGTTCTAAAGGTAATTTCAAAGATGATTTAAACTGGCACACAAAAAACGTAATCATCGGCTCCATGCGGAACTGGAGTAAAATCGCCTTGGAGTGGAATTTAGCAAATGATGCCGCGTTCCAGCCACATACTCCAGGCGGATGTACCGAATGTAAAGGGGCGATTACAGTTAATTCTTCCCAGGATTTCACCAGAAATGTCGCTTATTATATTATCGGACATGCTTCGAAATTTGTACCTCAGAATTCGGTTAGAATTGCTTCAACACAAACGCAAAACATCGCTACAGCAGCATTTGTAACACCTTCAGGTAAAACCGTGCTCATCGTTCAGAATGAGAGCGAAAACGCTGAAAATTTTAATCTGAGATATAAAGGAAACACTGCCGCAGTTACAATTCCGGGAAAATCTGCAGCAACGTATATTTTTTAGAAATCCTGATTTATGAAACAGAAAATCACCATTTTATTACTTTTTTTTGCTGTAAAATTATTTACGGCAACTGTTTCTGTACCTCATTTTTTTTCAGACCATATGGTTTTACAGCGGGATGCGAAAATTCCGGTGTGGGGATTTGCTGATCCCAATGAGAAAGTTACGGTTACGTTTAAAAATCAGCTAAAAACGGCTTTTACTGATGCTTCCGGAAACTGGAAAGTAATTTTAAATGAAGAAAAATTTGGTGGCCCGTTTGAAATGAAAATTTCAGGCAGTAACGAAATTGTTTTAAAAAATATATTAATCGGCGATGTTTGGCTCTGCAGCGGCCAAAGCAATATGGAGTGGAATCTTGCCAGAGTTGATGGTTTTCAGGATGAACTAATTCAACAGAATTTTCCTCTCATCAGACATCTGAAAGTTGAAAGAGCCATTAACACATTACCTCAGAAAAATATTGCGCCAACGGAGTGGAAAATTGCCAACGCTTCAACGATAGGAGATTTCTCGGGTGTTGCTTATTTTTTCGCAAAGAATATGTACCGGGAAACTAAAATTCCGATAGGATTGATTAATTCTTCCTGGGGCGGTACTAATGTGGAAACCTGGATTCCGAGAAATGGGTTTGAAAATTCGGTGGATTTTCGTGACATGATTTCAAAAATGCCGAAAATTTCTCTGGATTCTTTAACAAAATTTTCTACAGCTTCGAAAATAGCAGGTCTTCAAAAAAAGCATCAGATAAATACTTTGGATTTCAATGAAACATTTTATCTGAAGAATGATTTTGATGATACCAAACTCCCTGAAATTTACCAGCCAAAAAGATGGGAAGACCAAGGTTTTGAAGGATTAGACGGAATTGTTTGGCTCAGAAAAAAAGTGATTTTAACTCAGGAAGATCTTGGCGGAAATGCGACACTGTTCCTTTCACAGATTGATGACGAAGACATTACTTATTTCAACGGAATACAAATCGGAACCAATAATTCCTACGATGCAGAACGGGTTTACCGAATTCCACAAAATCTTCTGAAAGTGGGTGAAAACATAATTGTTGTAAAAATTACGGACAACGGTAGCGGCGGCGGAATTTGGGGCGAACCTGAAAAATTAAAACTGGTCACTTCAAAATCCTCAATTTCACTCACCGGAAACTGGAAAATTACCGTCGAAAAAATCTTCAATAAAATCAACGAAAATGAATTTCCGTCGTTGGCATATAATGCCATGATTGCGCCGTTAATTCCCTTTCAGCTCAAAGGAATCCTTTGGTATCAGGGCGAATCGAATGCCGAGAGAGCCGCAGAATACAATAAAAGTTTTCCGTTACTCATCAACAGTTGGAGAGAAAAATTCGGAAAACACCTGCCATTTTATTATGTTCAGCTTGCAACTTTTGAAACGCCTGGTAACAGCAACGAAGGAAGCGCCTGGGGCGAACTGCGCGAAGCCCAGACCAATACTCTGAAATTACAAAATACGGGCATGGTTGTAACTACAGACATCGGAAATCCAAAGGATATTCACCCCGGAAATAAAAAGTCAGTAGGTGAAAGACTGGCAAATCTTGCCTTGAATAATGGGCAGGTAAGTCCGGTTTTTAATGATTTCAAAATTCAGAAAAATAAAATTTCGGTTGGTTTTAAACCGTCTGTAAACCTTAAAACATCAGATAATTCTGCAGAATTTAAAGGTTTCGAAATTGCAGGAAACGATAGAATTTTTTATCCGGCTACAGCCAAAATTTTTAAAAATAGAGTAGTGGTAATTAGTGATAAGGTAAAAAATCCAGTAGCAGTAAGGTTTGGCTGGAAGGGTGATGCTTCTGAAAACAATCTTGTTACAGAAAATAATTTTCCGGTTTCACCTTTCAGAACTGATAATTTTCCTTTGTCGACAGAAAAAGTAAGATATCGGGTTAATCTTGATTAACCGAAAAACATTTAGTAAGTATAAAAAAATAATGAAAATGAGAAAAACGTTGATTTCATGTTTCCTGTTGGGAACTTTCGTAAATGCCTTCAGCCAGAATTACTGGAAAAACAATACCAAAAAAACGGCAAAACTCATCGTTACCAATGCAGCAACCAAAGAAAAACTGCAGGATAAAGGTTATGTAAAATTCGAAAAATTTGCTCAGCCAAAAGAAACCGATGCGTGTATTTTTGTAGATCCAGATTTCAAATATCAGAAATTAATCGGTATTGGTGGCGCCATTACAGATGCGTCTGCGGAAACATTATATAAAATGCCTAAAGCAAAACAGAAAGAAATTCTGGAAGCGTATTATGGTAAAAACGGTCTGGGATACACCATCGTAAGAACCAACATGAACTCCTGCGACTTTTCGAGTGAATCTTACGATTATGTAAAAGAAGGCGACGTTTCACTTAAATCTTTTTCTGTGGCAAGAGATGAAAAATATAAAATCCCCATGATTAAAGAAGCGCAGAAACTGATCGGAGACCAGTTTACATTTTATTTTTCACCGTGGAGTCCGCCAGCGTGGATGAAATCCAAC
>JAHRWY010000034.1:0-7051 GCA_019104935.1 Kaistella sp. | reverse complement strand
TCCGGTTTTTGCAGCAATTTCAATTCCTTTCTGCACGCCTCTTCTTCCAAGTTCGCCGGATGCGGTACCATATTCGGCAACCCCTTTCATCAGATCGATCATGGTATAGGCATATAGTTCGTTCATAACTTCCTTCAACAGGGGTTTTACTTCCTTAATTACCCGTCCGTTGGCATCTTCAATACGCCAAATCATTTCTGGTTTGATGTAATTTCCATAGTTGGCAAAAGTACTGTAGGCACCAAGCATCTCATAAATGGTAATGTCGGAAGATCCCAGCGCTACGGCGTATTCGTTCGGGATTTCTTCGGTAACTCCTAAATCTCTTGCCGTTTGAATTACGCTTTTAGGGCTCGTCATTTCAATAAGTCTTACTGCCACTGGGTTTTTCGAGTGGGCAAGTGCGTCTTTCAGAGTGAGCATTCCGCCGGATCCTTCCACTGTCCAGGTTCCTTTTCTGTAAGTTGCGTTGGATACAGTAGAGCAAGGCGTCATACCCAATTTCATAATCGCAGTGGCATAAACGAAGGGTTTGAAGGTTGAGCCAACCTGACGTTTCCCCTGCTTAATATGATCGTATTGGAAGTGCTGCCAGTTGATACCTCCAACCCAGGCTTTAATTTCCCCGGTTCCGGGAACCATAGACATTAATCCTGCCTGAGCAATCTGTTTGTGATAACGGATGGAATCCCAAGGCGACATTTCAACTTCTTCTTCACCATTCCAGGTAAATCTTGAAGTCTTGATTGGTTTTTTGAAATCCATCATGATAGAATCTTCCGGAACACCAGCGTTTTTCAGCTGTTTATATCTGCCGGTTCTCTTCATGGCCTGAACCATGATTCCTTCAATCTGCTTATCATCAAGGAAATAGAATGGTCTCTGTTTACGTCCGCGCTGTTCTGCATCAAATCTTTGCTGAAGATCGGTAAGGTGTTCTTTAATCGCCTCTTCTGCATAAATCTGCATTTTAGAATCCAGAGTGACATAAATTTTCAATCCGTCTTTGAATAGGTTTAATGTTTTTCCGGTTTGCTTTTCGTAGTCTTTTAAGTAACCTTCAATTTCTTTTCTAAGATAGAATTTGTAATAGGCGGAATATCCTTCGTCGATAGATTTTACCGGATGGTAATCTAAAACGATTGGAGTATCTACCGCTTTCTGGTAAGTTTGCTGATCGATGTAGCCGGTTTTCACCATCTGATCCAGAACGACATCTCTTCTGGCTTTTGCCCGCTGCTCATTTCGCATCGGATTATTTTTCACCGGATTCTCGAGCATGGCAACGAACATCGCTGCTTCGGGAAGCGTAAGCTTGGAAGTAGGTTTGTTGAAATAAATTCTTGAAGCCATCTCGATTCCGTTAGCATTATAAAGGAAGTCGAACTTGTTGAAATACAGCGTAATGATTTCCTCTTTGGTGTATCTTTTCTCCAGACTTACCGCAACAACCCACTCTTTAAGCTTTTGAAAAGCTCTCTGAATTTTATTTTGCGAAACCCTGTCGGTAAAAAGCAGTTTTGCCAGCTGCTGGGTGATTGTAGACCCACCACCACGCTGTCCGCCGTACACTACAGCTCTTGCAACAGACTGTAAATCAATGCCTGAGTGTTCTTTGAATCGTTCGTCTTCTTTAGCCTGAAGTGCATAAATAAGATGAGGCGGAAGTTCTTTATAAGTTACGGGCTGGGTTTTTTCTTTTTCGAATTTGCCCAGTAATTTACCATCGGAGGAATAAATTTCGGAAGCTACATAGATGTCAGGATTTTCGAGTTCCTTCACATCCGGCATGCTGCCCAGAAATCCCTGTGAGGTTGCAAAAAATACCGCTGCAATTCCTAAAATTACAGCAATTAATGCCATCCAAACGAATTTCACCCACTTCTTCCAGCCAGTGTCCCTTTGTTTTTTTGGAGGAAGCGGAAAAGTCTGCTTTGGTTTGCTTCCCTGGTTTTTTTTGTTTTCCATAAATGATGTTACGGTTTTGCCGTTTCTATTTTTACACCAATATCTTCAATACCCTTCAAACTGTCGGTTCTCATTGCCTGGATTATACCGATGGAGTAACCGCCGTTTTTCGGAAATTTATAATTTACTTTATACTGAAACAGTGTTTCTTTGGTATCACCAAATCCTTTCCCCAGCCACTCGCCATTGGGTTTCGCCAAAACATAATTCAGTGTGTCTGTAGTTTTGTTTTTGGCACCAGCCTCCATGAAATTTACGATAAAGCGAATGTTGCTGTAGGGATAATCATTATTGTTCCTTACAACAAATATAATATTTTTTGGAGCTTCTGCATCCGCAATTACAAAATCGAATTTCTGTTCGGCTTTTTTGGGCCAGATTCCGTTGAGGTTTTTCATATCCACCGTTTCGGAATTATCTGAACACCCTGTAAACATTAGCAAAACGGAAAAAACACCCAATATCTTATGCATTGTCATCACGTTTAGGCTGAGGCTTCTTTTTAAATTTTTTCGGCTGCTGGTTTTGTGGTTTCGCATTTTGCGGTTGAGCCTGTGGCTTTGCATTCTGAGGTTTTTTCTCAGGTGTGTTTTTGCGTTGAGGCGTCCCAGCTGCCTTCTGCTCAGGTTTTTGATTAGGATTATTTTTCGGACCGTTCGGTTTTTTCCTGTTTTGGTTTTTACCGGAGTTTCGGTTTTTCTTTTCGAAACGGTCCATATTGTTTTCCTGAATCAGGTCGACAGATTTTACAGGAATATCATGCAGGTTGCGTAATTCTTCCAGAGGAGGAGCTTTCTCTCCTTTTTTATTTTGAGCGATGAGCTTTTTCACATCCTGTACATCCAGATCATACCATGCCATCGACCGCTCAACATAAGCAAACCACATTCTTTTTTTGAAGACGTCGATTTTAATACAGAAAGCTTTTCCGTTCACCGTTTCAATCGTTGTTGAAGACGAAGGGAAGTCGCTGAGCGCATCCAGATAACTGTCGAGCTCATAATTGAGGCAACATTTCAGCTTACCACATTGACCCGCTAATTTTTGAGGATTGATGCTTAACTGTTGATAACGTGCAGCATTGGTGTTCACCGAACGGAAATCTGTAAGCCAGGTCGAGCAGCATAATTCGCGCCCACAAGAGCCGATACCACCAACTTTTGCAGCTTCCTGACGGAACCCAATTTGTTTCATGTCGATCTTCGTACGGAAAGCAGAGGCGTATTCCTTGATCAGCTGCCGGAAATCGACACGGGTGTCTGAAGTATAGTAAAAAGTTACTTTCGCACCATCGCCCTGAAATTCTACATCGGTAATCTTCATATCCAGATTTAATGCGTAAGAAATCTTTCTGGCCTGAATTTTCACGGCTTC
This sequence comes from Kaistella sp., assembly GCA_019104935.1. Classification (GTDB taxonomy): domain Bacteria; phylum Bacteroidota; class Bacteroidia; order Flavobacteriales; family Weeksellaceae; genus Kaistella. The sequence continues at coordinate 3,709 of JAHRWY010000034.1, read as the reverse complement.
TTCTTTACCTCTGGATTCGTGCCAAACCTCAATGTCTTTTTGGTTGGCCAAACGGTAGATTTTCAGTGGGTTATCTTCAGAAACATGTTTCTTTTTCATCTGAATTTTTACCAATTCACCGGTAAGGCTCACTACACCTATATCGTGACCCGGACTTGATTCTACTGTGACAACGCTTCCTATATGAAGCGGTAAATGATGTACGTTTTTATAAAAAAATTTACGGTCGTTCTTGAATCTTACTTCCACAAAATCGGTTTGGGATTTTGATGGATTGTGAACATTCGAGAGCCAATCGAAAACACTAAGTTTATAACTATTTCCGCAGGTATCTACACTTCCACAGCCATTCGCAGATTTTGTTCCGCATGAATGGGACGAATCGCCGGATGTTTTACATCCACAACTCATATTGTTTTTTTTGATTAAATTCATGCAAATTTAGTATAAATTTATTTGTGCAAACCATGCCTTTGAGAATTTCGCGGGAGGATTAGTATTTTTCATAAAAATTCAGCATCCGTTATGAATAATGCATTAATTTTAATATTATTATGCAAATCATATAATTCAAAAAAGCTGTAATTGTTATGGTTTCCATGGTAATATTTAATTTAAATAAACGCTGTAAACCGAGATCAGTTCTCAGCAGAAAAGTCTGTTTTTACAGGCATTTATAATAAAATATTGTAAAAGTAAAATTAAACAGATGGCATAAGCCCGAAGTTGTTTAAAATAATTTATGATAAATTAACATTTGTTTAAAAAATAATTTTATATTTGGAACATTAATAATGAATTTATGAAAAAAATCGTTGTAACAACAGCACTTTTAGCCGGGATTCTTGCGCAGGCGGGCGGTTTTAGAGTGGCATTACAGGGCGTGAAACAACTCGCTATGGCACATACAAGTGCCCACGCAGAAGATGCGAGTGTAGGGTTTTTCAACCCCGCAGGTATTTCCTTTATTCCCAACAAGCTGAGTGTTGCTGCGGGAGGATTTGGAATTAACGCAGACATTACTTATCAAAATCCCTCAACTCTTGAATCTTACACTACCGAAAATCCTATGGGGACACCAATTTATGCGGCAGTGGCTTATAAGATTGTAGATGAGGTTTCGGTTGGTTTCAGCTTTGCGACACCTTTCGGAAGTACCGTTCAGTGGCCGACCGATTGGGCAGGACGCGAAATTGTGCAGAAAATTGAACTGAAAGCATTTTATTTTCAGCCAATGGTATCTTTCAAACTCGCGCCATGGGTTTCTTTAGGGGGTAGTTTTATCTATGCAAAAGGATCCGTGGATTGGACTAAAACCGTTTCACAGTTGGGAGGAACTTTAAACATTAAAGATGATCAGGCCACAGGAAAAGGATTTGGCTTAGGTTTCTATTTTAAACCAAGCGAAAAACTGGATGTGAGTATTGCCTACCGATCACCTGTTGATATGAAAGCAGATGAAGGTGTTGCGAGTTTTAATGTGTCGTCGAGCCTTTACCCTCTGTTGGGATTAGATGCCAACGGACAGGATAAATTTAAAGCTATTTTACCCCTGGTTGATGAGTATACCCTTGGGGTTACCTACAAAATTACTCCGAAATGGCAGGTTTCAGGGGATTTCAACTATAGTGGTTGGGATAGATACCAACAGCTAACTTTAGACTTCGAGAATGCACCGGTGGGGAATCAGCCTGATGATCCAACAAAATTGGTATCACCTAAAAATTTCCACAGCACACAAAGCTGGAGAGTGGGAACACAATATATGGTTACCGATAATTTTGCTGCAAGATTAGGGTATTATTACGACGAATCTCCTTATACAGATGAAAACTTTATTCCAGAAACGCCTTCCTTCAATGCCAACGTAATTACGGGTGGTATTGGTTACAAATGGAAAGGTTTGGGTATTGATTTGTCCGGAGCGTACAATTTTCAGACTCCAAGAACTGTTAACAACGCTTACATGGATTTCTACGGACAGGCTAAAGCTAAAGCATATTACTTTGGTTTAGGTTTATCTTATAACGCATTTTAAGTATTATTTTAATTATGAAAAGAATATTAATTTCAACAATAGCAGTCTCAGCATTATTATTTAATATCAGCTGCGACACAGATTTTGATCAGGACGTAAGCAGTATTGTGGTTTCTAAAGGAAATGCAGACTTTACCAAATATGTAGCTTTAGGAAACTCCCTTACATCCGGTTACCGTGACAATGCGTTATATATTGACGGGCAGAACGAATCGTACCCTTCCATGATCGCGAAACAGATGCAGCTTGCGGGTGGAGGAGCGTTCAAGCAGCCTATGATGCCAAATAACACTGGTGGTTTTACTAATCTTCCGGGTTTTGCAGGCAAACTGAATCTTCAGGTGGTGAATGGAGCGTTGTCGCCAGTGCCATCAGCGCCAGCGGCAGCTTTGGATAATGTTACTCCTGGAGGGCCGTATCAAAACCTTGGGGTTCCTGGTGCGAAATCCTTTCACTTAGGAGCTGCAGGTTATGGTAACATGGCAGGATTGGCTACGGGACAGGCAAACCCTTATTATGTAAGATTTGCTACAAGCGGAACTTCTTCAGTAATTGGTGATGCAGTAGCTCAGGCACCTACATTTTTCTCTCTCTGGATCGGAAATAACGATGTGCTTTCCTATGCAACCAGTGGAGGCGCGGGTGTAGACCAGACAGGGAATACAAACCCAGCGACTTACGGTTCCAATGATATTACTGATCCAAATGTTTTTGCTTCAGTAATCAGCGGATATGTAAATGCGCTTACCGCGAACGGTGCGAAAGGAGTAATGGCAAATATTCCTAATGTAACATCCATTCCATTTTTTACAAGAGTTCCTTACAATCCGCTGACTCCGGCTTTACTAGGATCAAATATTAGTGCACTTAACAGCGGATTATATGGTCCGTTAAAACAGGCACTTACTGCGTTCGGAGCTGGGGACCGTATCAACCTGCTTTCAGCAACTTCTTCAAATCCACTATTAATTGTAGATAATTCTTTAACGGATCTTTCTGCACAACTAACTTTAGCACTTACTCCTTCACTGGGAGTACAAACTGCAACAGCTTTTGGACAGATTTATGGTCAGGCAAGACAGGCTACTTCTGAAGATTTGGTGCTTTTGTCTACAAGTTCCGTAATCGGAACTCCGGTTGCCGGTGCGCCAGCAAGTATTAATTTAAATGGAATTTCTTATCCATTGGCCAATCAATATATCCTGACAAAGACAGAAAAAAACAAAGTTTTAACTGCAACAGCTGCGTATAATGCTTCTCTGAAAGCGATCGCTACTTCTAAAGGTTTAGCTTTCGTAGATGCCAATGCTAAAATGATAGAGTTATCCAAGGCATCAGGAATCCAGTTTGATGGAGTGAAGTATACAGCAACTTTCGTTACGGGAGGTACTTTCTCTCTTGATGGGGTTCACCTTACAGGAAGAGGGTATGCGTTAATTGCCAATGAATTTATCAAGGCGATAAACACGACTTATAAGTCTACACTGCCGATGGTGAATGTAAACAGCTATTCAGGAGTTAAATTCCCATGATCGCTAAAATAAAATAATCGAACTTTAAAACCACTTGAACTGTTTCAGGTGGTTTTATTTTTTTTAAATTTGCACCATCTAAAAAAGTAAAAATGGCTGATCAGGCAAGTTATCTGTTTTCAACAAGAACCAGCAAGGT
>JAHRWY010000255.1:0-4734 GCA_019104935.1 Kaistella sp. | reverse complement strand
GCGGTTGCTTTAGCAAAAATGAGTTTCGGAAATCAATTAGGAGCTGAGATTTCTTTGGATGAAAATTTACTTTTAAATAAAAATATTGGAAGTTTTATTATTGAAGCTGTTGAAGCTTTAAAAGATGATTCGGTTCAGTTGATCGGTTCAGTGAAAAATGATAAAAATTTAGTGATTAACGGGTTGAATTTTGAAATATCAACTTTGTTAAATGCATGGAAAGGTACTTTCGAAGAACTTTTTCCAACCGTAGAAGCGAAGAAGTCTGTGATTGAAATTGATCCTAAATTAAATTCAATTAATCAGAAAAACATTACCATATTAAAGCATACACTTGCCAAACCGAAAGTGTTTGTGCCTGTTTTTCCGGGAACCAACTGCGAGTACGAAACGCAAAATGCTTTCCGAAAAGAAGGTGCTGAAGTTTCGAGTTTGCCGTTGATCAATTTAAATCATCAACTTCTTAATGAAAGTTTAGATGCTTGGATTTCTGAAATCAATCAATCGCAAATTTTGGTTTTTTCCGGCGGATTTTCTGCCGGTGACGAGCCGGATGGTTCTGCGAAATTCATTGTGAATGTTTTGAAAAACGAGAAAATGAAAAACGCAGTTCATGAACTTCTGAACCGCGACGGAATGATTCTCGGGATTTGCAACGGATTCCAGGCACTGGTAAAATCCGGACTTTTGCCTTATGGTGAGATCCGCGATTTGGACGAAAATTCTCCAACATTGGCGCATAATGCGATCGGGAGACATATTTCTCAGATGGTGAATGTGAAAGTAACCAATGACAGCTCACCGTGGTTGAAAGGCATGAAGGATGAAGTTTATACCATTCCGATTTCGCACGGCGAAGGAAGATTTATGGCGTCTGAAAATGTAATCAAAGAGCTTTATCAGAACGGACAGATCGCCACACAATACATTGATTTTGATGAAAATATCGCCCACGGAATGCCATTCAATCCTAATAATTCTTTGTTTGGAATTGAGGGGATAACAAGTAAATCAGGGAAAATTTTCGGAAGAATGGGGCATCCTGAAAGATTTGCAGAAGGTTTACTGAAAAATATTCCATCCGCGAATTATCATAATATTTTCCGAAACGGAGTTGACTATTTTAAATAAGCTAATTGGTAAATATTTTTAATTATAAGGTTTTTAAATAATAATTTAGTTTATAAGGAAAATAGCATATATTTGTGAAATGAAAGCGGTCATAACAGGAGATATCGTCAATTCTCAAAGTACGGAACCACAGATTTGGCTCGGTGCGCTGGAAGATGTTCTGGGGAAAAGAAATCCAGCAAAATGGGAAATATACAGAGGCGACGAATTTCAGTTTTTATTGGAAGATGCGCAGGATTCATTTATTAAAGCTATTGAAATAAAGGCCAAAATAAAGATGATAAAAGGCCTGGATGTAAGGATTTCTATAGGTTTAGGTTCTCATGATTATAAAACGGATAAAGTTTCGCAGTCCAACGGAACAGCTTTCGTAAATTCCGGCAGACAGCTTGAAAAAATTAAAAATGAGAAAAATAATCTTGGAATTAATTCCGGGATCAGCCAATTTGATGAAGAGTTTAACCTTATTTTCAAATGGTTAGGCACCACTTCAGATTACTGGTCCGTACTTTCAGCAGAAATAATGTATTTAACCCTCCAGAACTTACAGCTGACACAGGAAGATCTGGCAAAAAAACTAAAGGTTTCGCAATCTTCGGTAAGCCAGAGACTCAAAAGAGCAAATTATGATCTTATTCAGGAAACAGACCAGTATTTCAGAAAAAAAATAGCCCAACTGTCATGATTTTTATTCCCCTTATATTAGCACATCTGTTGGGAGATTTTCTTCTTCAGCCCAATTCGTGGGTTGCGGATAAAGAAAGGAAAAAGCTTGGCAGCATCTATCTGTACCTCCATGTTTTAATTCACATGGTGCTGGTAATGATTGTTTTGTGGGATTTCAACCTTTGGTGGATTGCGGCAATTATTGGAGTTACGCATTTCATCATCGACGGAATGAAACTTCTGTTTCAGACTTCTAAAACCAAAAGAACATGGTTTTTTGCGGATCAGCTGCTTCATGTTTCAGTTATCGTTTTAGTATCCGTATTTTATTTTCCGTATTTCAGATGGGATGATATTTTTAATCCTGAAAATTTAAAACTCATCACTGCGGCAGTTTTTTTAACGGTGCCGTCTTCGATTATCATCAAAACCTTAATCTCAATCTGGACACCCGTTACCGTTGACCACAGCAAACTGCAGACAGAATCTCTCGTCAACGCAGGAAAATATATCGGAATTTTAGAACGGCTTTTGGTTTTTGTCTTCATCCTCGTTAATCATTGGGAAGGCGTAGGATTTATGATCGCTGCAAAATCGGTTTTCAGGTTCAGTGATCTGGCAGAAGCGAAACAGCGGAAACTCACAGAATATGTGTTGATAGGCACATTGCTGAGTTTTGGAATCGCGGTACTTACAGGGATTTTAGTGAAAATTTAAGTGAACAAACTAGAAATAATCAAATAAAAAGTAAAAATGACAAAAGGAGCAATGCTTTATGAAGGAAAAGCAAAACAGGTCTTCGCTACGGATCATCCGAATGAGGTGATTGTACGTTTCAAAGACGACGCAACTGCTTTCAATGCGCAAAAAAGAGGAAGTGTAGATTTAAAAGGCGAAATGAATAATGCCATTACCACACTGATTTTCGAATATTTAAATGAAAAAGGAATCCCAACCCATTTCATTAAAAAACTTGATGAAAGAGAACAATTGGTTAAGAAAGTGAACATTATCCCTTTAGAAATGGTGGTACGTAACTATTCTGCCGGAAGTATGGCCCAAAGACTGGGCGTAGAAGAAGGCATCAAATCGCCGGTTACTATTTTCGATCTCTGCTACAAAAAAGATGAATTGGGGGATCCGCTGATCAACGATCATCACGCTGTTTTTTTAGGAGCAGCAACCTACGAAGATCTCGATGAAATGTATGAACTCACTTCTGATATCAATGATATTCTGATCGATCTTTTCGATAAAATGAATATTATTCTGGTAGATTTCAAAATCGAATTAGGAAAAACTTCTGACGGAAAAATTATTCTTGCAGACGAAATTTCTCCCGATACCTGCAGGCTTTGGGATAAAGATACCATGAAAAAACTCGATAAAGACCGTTTCAGAAGAGATTTGGGCGAAGTAACCGAAGCTTACGTTGAAATTTACGAAAGATTGAAAAAGGTACTGAACAAATAATTTTTTGGGAGAAAAGTAAAAAATGAAAGATTTACAACAACATAAAGTAAATTATTTAAACCAGTTCAAAGAAAGAACATACGGAAGAAATTTGCTGAGATCAGAAGACCTTTTTGATGCACCCTCTGAAGAATGCGGAATCTTCGGACTGTACTCCGATAAGGATTTAGATACCTTTTCACTTTCGCAGTTCGGCCTTTTTGCGTTGCAACATCGCGGTCAGGAAGCTTGCGGTATTTCAGTAATGAAAAACGGAAAAATTTTCAATATTAAGGATGAAGGTCTTGTGCTCGATGTGTACAAAAACATTCGCGAACCGGAAACTTTTATGGGAAATTCCGCAATTGGACATACAAGATATACTACAGCGGGCGACAAAAAAAAGTATAATTTTCAACCCTTCTTTGCGAAAAACGAATACGATCAAATTATCCTTTCGATCGCTCATAATGGTAATCTGACCAACGCTGAGGAACTCAAAAAAGAACTTGAAGCAGAAGGAGTTGTTTTCAAAGCAACTTCCGACTCTGAGGTAATTTTAAGACTCATTCAGAAAAACTTGGATCTCGGGTTGCGAGGAGCCATCAAGGCTACGATGGAAAAGATTGAAGGTGCTTACTCGGTGGTGGGAATGACACGAAATAAATTTTTTGCTTTCCGGGATTTTCACGGGATCCGTCCGCTGATTTTGGGAGCGATTGATGAGAAAACTTTCGTTGCAGCTTCGGAATCTGTCGCCTTAGACGCGGTTGGTGCGCAATATGTTCGCGATATTTTACCCGGCGAAATCGTTTATACCAGTGAAAACGAAAAAGGGCTGAAATCGTTTTTGGTTAAAGAAAATTGCGAAAATAGAATCTGTGCTTTCGAATATATTTATTTCGCCAGACCCGATTCTGTGCTGGAAAATATCAATGTTCATGAAATTCGCGAAAAATCTGGGATGAAGATTTGGGAACAAGCTCCTGTGGAAGCAGATATTGTGATTGGTGTTCCTGATTCCGGAGTTCCGGCAGCGATTGGTTTTTCCACTGCATCGGGAATTCCGTTCCGTCCGGTTTTGATTAAAAACAGATACATCGGGAGAAGTTTCATCGTTCCGACGCAAGAAATGCGGGAAAGAATAGTGAATTTAAAACTCAACCCAATTCTGTCGGAAATTAAAGGGAAAAGGGTAGTGATTATTGATGATTCCATCGTTCGTGGAACAACATCGAAACGTTTGGTAAAAATTTTGAAAGATGCGGGAGTAAAAGAAATCCATTTCCGCAGCGTTTCACCACCGATTATTGCGCCGTGTTATTTGGGGATCGATACGCCTTCGAAAGACGACTTAATTTCTGCCAATATGTCGGTAGAGGAATTGCGCGATTATTTGGGCGTAGATTCCTTGGAGTTTTTGAGTATGGATAATCTCAAAGTTATCCTAGGAAGTTCCAACCATTGTTTCGGATGTTTTACGGA
>JAHRWY010000043.1:0-4829 GCA_019104935.1 Kaistella sp. | reverse complement strand
TTGCAGCGCAAATTCCTAAAGTTCCGGGACGCATTCTTGTAATTTTACGTTCCATTAATCCGTTTCCTTTGTCGAGATAGATGTATTCTTCACGCGAAGTTGTAACATCGATAAACGGAGGTTTAAATTCCATCAGCGGATCGATGTTTCTATAAAGATCTTCAATACCGATGCCTTTTTGTGGCGGTACCACTTCGAGTGAAAAAAGGGTTTTACCTTCTGCGTTTTTTATATGATCTGTAATTTTCATTCTTAAATATATTTTTTAAGCCAGATTAGGACTCAGCCATTTTCTGGCAAATTCTATTTCGATATTTTTTCTGGATGCAAAATCTGCTAACTGATCTTCCGCAATTTTGCCGACACCAAAATATTTTGATTTAGGATGTGCAAAATAATATCCCGAAACGGCTGCAGTTGGGAACATTGCCAAACTTTCTGTAAGTGCTACGCCGATGTTTTCTTTTACGTTTAATAAATCCCAGATGGTAAGTTTTTCCAGGTGATCGGGACATGCAGGATAACCAGGAGCCGGCCGGATTCCGGAGTATTTTTCTGCGATCAGATCTTCATTCTGCAGGTTTTCGTTTTGAGCATAACCCCAAATCTGGGTACGCACTTTATAGTGCAGAAATTCTGCGAAAGCCTCCGCAAGTCTGTCGGCTAAAGCTTTTACAATAATCGCCGTATAATCGTCGCCCTGGTCGTAATATTTCTGAGCGAGTTCTTCAGTACCGAAACCCGTGGTGACACAGAACGCTCCTACGTAATCCTGGATGCCGGAAGATTTTGGAGCGATAAAATCACTGAGTGCCAGATATTCTTTTCCATCAGATTTTTTGTGCTGCTGTCTAAGGGTGCGGAATGCAAATTCCTCCTGGTCATTTTGCAGAATAATATCATCGCTTTCGTTTGAATTGGCCGGGAAAATTCCAAAAATCCCTTTCGCGGTGAATAGTTTTTCATCCAGAATCATTTTCAGGATTTTCTGTGCATCATTAAAAAGTTCAGTAGCATGTACGCCCACAACCTCATCAGTTAAAAGCTGCGGATATTTTCCGTAAAGTTCCCAGCTTCGGAAAAAAGGAGTCCAGTCTATGAAATCAAGCAATTCATTCAGATTCTGATTTTCTATGATTTGAATACCTAAAGTGTTTGGCTTTACAGGAATTTCATTTTCCCAATCGATTTTATAGTTCTGTTTTCTGGCTTCTTCAATTGGAACATATTCTTTTTCTACCTGCCGGTTCAGGAATTTCTCTCTAAAGTCTTCATAATCGGCTTTAAGATCAGCTTTAAACTGTTCTCTGTTCTGATCCAAAAGTTGTGAAACCACGCCCACCGCTCTGGAAGCATCATTCACATGAACAACCGGTTGCGAATATTTAGGAAAAATCTTTACCGCGGTATGCGCTTTGGAAGTGGTTGCACCGCCAATCATCAACGGAAAGTCCAAATTCTTGCGCTGAAGTTCATCCGCAACATGAACCATTTCGTCCAGGCTTGGAGTGATGAGGCCACTTAAACCAATGACATCCACTTTATGATCAATGGCAGCCTGGATGATTTTTTCCGCCGGAACCATAACGCCCAAATCCACGATTTCGTAATTATTGCAGCCTAAAACCACACTTACAATATTTTTTCCGATGTCATGAACATCACCTTTTACTGTAGCCATAAGGATTTTTCCGTTGGCTTTCTGGGTTTGGTCTTTTTGAGCCTCGATGAATGGTTGCAGATATGCCACCGCTTTTTTCATCACACGCGCCGATTTCACTACCTGCGGGAGAAACATTTTTCCGCTTCCGAAAAGATCTCCAACAACGCTCATTCCGGCCATCAGATTCACTTCAATCACATCCAGCGGTCGCTGGGTTTGCGTTCTGGCCTCTTCTACATCTCCAATAATAAATCGGTCGATTCCTTTAACTAAAGCATGCGTAATTCGTTCCTGAAGAGGATTTTTACGCCATTCCAGGTCTTCAACGGTTTCTTTTTTGGTTGATTTATGTTTTTCAGAATAATCTAAAAGACGTTCTGTAGCATCATCCCGGCGATCGAGCATTACATCTTCTACCAGCTCGAGCAAATCTTTGGGAATTTCATCGTAAACTTCCAGCATCGATGGATTTACGATTCCCATGTTCATTCCGGCCTTAATCGCGTGATATAGAAACACCGAATGCATGGCTTCACGCACATTATCGTTGCCCCGGAAAGAAAACGACACGTTGGAGACGCCGCCACTCACAGAAACATGTGGTAGATTTTCGCGCACCCATTTTGTTGCTTCTATAAAATCAAGCGCATTTCTACGGTGTTCCTCCATTCCGGTTGCAACGGGGAAAATATTAAGGTCGAATATGATATCTTCCGGTGGAAAGCCTACAATTTCGGTAAGAATTTTATAGCTGCGTTTACAAATTTCGATTCTGCGATCGTAATTATCAGCCTGTCCTTCTTCATCGAAAGCCATTACAATAACCGCGGCGCCGTAACGCCTTATTTTTTTTGCGTGGTCGATAAATTCCTGTTCGCCTTCTTTAAGACTGATGGAATTCACCACACATTTGCCCTGAACGACCTGTAAGCCGGCTTCAAGAATTTCCCATTTGGAGGAGTCTATCATGATTGGAATTCGGGCGATATCTGGTTCTGAAGCAATCAGGTTAAGGAATTTTACCATACAGTATTTTCCGTCAAGAAGTCCGTCATCAAAATTAACATCAAGAATCTGTGCGCCACCTTCTACCTGATGTCTCGCAATATCGAGCGCTTCACTGAACTTCTCTTCTTTAATGAGCCGGAGAAATTTTTTAGATCCGGCCACGTTGGTTCTTTCGCCAACATTAATGAAGTTGGATTCTGGTGTTATAATTAAAGGCTCCAGACCGGAAAGTTTTAAATATTTCATAAATTGAATTTGAAAATTAAAAAAATAAGATTTGGAAACTTTTATCTCAAAACATTAATTCTCCGGGGTTCATAACTTTTCACCAACTCAGCGATTGCTTTAATGTGAGGCGGCGTGGTTCCGCAACAACCACCGATGATATTCACAAGTCCTTTTTCTGCATATTCACGGATTTGGGATGCCATAAATTCGGGAGATTCGTCGTACTGCCCGAAGGCATTCGGAAGTCCCGCATTAGGATAAGCAGAAATATGGTAATCTGAATTGTTTGCAAGCGTCTCCAGATAAGGCGTAAGCTGTTGCGCACCTAACGCACAGTTGAATCCCACACTCAATAAATTAAGGTGCGAAACAGAAATCAGGAATGCTTCCGCGGTTTGTCCGCTCAAGGTTCGGCCGGATGCATCGGTAATTGTACCCGAAACCATGATGGGAATCTCAATTTTGCGTTCTTCCTGAATTTCATCGATTGCAAAAAGGGCGGCTTTGGCATTTAAAGTATCGAAAATAGTTTCTACCAGAAGAATATCTGCTCCACCATCCAAAAGTGCCTCCGCCTGTTGTTTGTAAGCAACCCGTAACTCTTCAAAAGTAATGGCGCGAAAACCAGGATCATTAACCTCTGGGCTCAAACTGGCAGTTTTATTAGTTGGACCGATTGATCCTGCAACAAAACGTGGCTTTTCAGGATTTGCTGTAGAAAATTCATCACAGACTTTTCTGGCTATTTTAGCAGATTCAAAATTAAGTTCGTAAACCAAATCTTCCATATGATAATCGGCCATGGCAATGGTGGTTCCTGAAAAAGTATTGGTTTCGATGATATCGGCTCCGGCTTCGAGATATTTTCGGTGAACTTCCTCAATCGCCTGTGGCTGGGTTAAAGACAGCAAATCGTTATTTCCCTTTAATGGATATTCCCAATTCTTGAATCGTTCGCCTCGGTAATCTTCTTCGGTGAATTTGTAGCGCTGAAGCATCGTTCCCATCGCCCCGTCGAGGACAAGTATTCTTTCGCTTAAAGCTTTATATAATTTATCTGAATTTTTCATTTTTTTGATTTCTCTGAATTTTTATTTAAAAACTTTCCCCGCAGCCTGACTTGAGTGGAAATCCTTTTGTGAGGAGTAACGGCGAATAAGAGATTGGCTACGCCGAACGACTTCATTATGTTTGGGATCGGAAGGCGGATTAAGCTGCCCAAAAACATTAATCCAATGCCTGTTTCAAATCATTGATAATGTCATCGACATGCTCCAAACCAACCGAACACCTCACCAAACCGGCGGTAATTCCCACTTCGTTTCTTTCTTCCTCCGAAAGTTTAGAATGCGTTGTGGAAGCGGGATGCGTAACAATTGTTCTGGTGTCACCAAGATTGGCCGACAAGGAACACATCTTAATGCGGTTAAGAAAATTTCTGCCGCCTTCGATGCCGCCCTTTACTTCAAAAGCGACGATGTTACCGCCCATTTTCATCTGTTTTATGGCAGTTTCGTAGTTGGGATGGGATTTCAGGAAGGGATATTTTACGAATTCAACTTTTGGGTGATTTTCAAGAAACTCAGCAACTTTCAAAGCATTTTCGCAATGTCTTTCAACCCGTACCGCAAGCGTTTCAAGGCTTTTACTTAAAACCCACGCGTTGAAAGGAGACATGGCAGGTCCGGTATTTCTGGCGAAAAGATAAATTTCCCTGATGAGATCTGCTTTCCCAACTGTAACGCCTCCTAAAACCCTGCCCTGCCCGTCAATCAGTTTTGTCGCCGAATGAACCACCAGATGTGCACCATATTTTACCGGCTGTTGGAGATAAGGCGTTGCAAAGCAGTTATCTACTACAAAAATAAGATTGTGTTTTTCGGCAATTTTCCCGAAAAATTCAAGATCTAGAACTTCGATCGCCGGATTT
>JAHRWY010000035.1:0-8305 GCA_019104935.1 Kaistella sp. | reverse complement strand
GAAAGTGTGGTGGAAGTTGCCAATACTTTGGCAAATAACGGAGTGCGGGTGGTAATCGCGGGCCTCGACATGGATTTTATGGGCAGGCCGTTCGGGCCGATCCCCAATCTGATGGCAACCGCGGAATATGTTACGAAAGTTCACGCTATCTGCAAAAGAACCGGCAATCTTGCGAATTACTCAATGCGGACATCAACCAGTGAAGATTTGGTACAACTGGGTGAAACCGACAGTTACGAAGCGGTAAGCCGGAAGGTTTTCAACGAAGAAATTCTGAAGAGGAAAAACAAATGAACTACACCACCAAACAACTTGCAGACCTCACAAAATCCCAATTAATTGGGGACGGAAGTCTGCAGGTGACCACTATTTCGTTCGACAGCCGAACCCTATATTCATCGGTTGACACGGCATTTATCGCCATCAATACCCAAAAAAATTCCGGAGAAAAATATATTCAGGCTGCCGCTGAAAAAGGAATTAAAATCATTATTTCTGAACATCAAGTCGCTGGTCTGCACGATATTACCTGGATTATTGTAGAAAATTCATTAAGATTCATCCAGCAACTGGCAAAGCATCATCTTTCACTTTTTAATCTGAAGACGGTAGGGATTACGGGAAGCAACGGAAAGACCATCGTAAAAGAATGGCTTTATCAAAGTCTGTTCACCGATTTTAATACGGTTAAAAGCCCTAAAAGTTTCAATTCGCAGCTCGGACTTCCACTTTCCCTCCTTAAAATTGAAGAAAGCCATGAAGTCGGGATTTTTGAAGTCGGCATATCCAAACCCGGCGAGATGGAAATTCTGGAAGATATCTTCCCACCTCAAATTGGTGTCCTTACGCATATCGGTTCTGCACATTCCTCAAATTTTGTGGACGAAGAAGAACTGACAGAAGAAAAAATAAAACTTTTCAAACATTCTGAAACCATTATTTTTAATGGTGACAATGATTTGGTTTATAATAAAATAAACGAGATCTATTCATGTAAAAATTTAATATCGTATGGTTTGAAACACCGGAATGATATTACCATTACGAATGATCCGAATGATAAGTCTGAACCATTACAGATCCGTTATTTCAAGGATGAATTTCAGCTTCCAGCGCACCAAAGAGACGAGGCGACACTGAGGAACGCTTTGTGTGTTGTGGCTGTTCTGAAGGAATTTGGATTTGATTTTGAACAGATTGTAGATAAGATCAATGCCCTGAAATCTATAGAAATGCGTCTGGAAAGTGTGAACGGACTTCGGAATAATCTTATCATCAACGATTCCTTTAACCTGGATCTTGATTCTTTAAAAATTGCTTACCAGTTTATCAAGGAATATAACAAACCAAAAAAGACGCTTATTCTTACCGATATTGTCGAAGGAAAAAATGCTGAACAGCTCTATGGTGAAGTTGTTAAAATCACAAATCAGCAGGATTTTAGCAAAATAATTCTCATTGGCGATGAAATAATTAATTACCAAAAAGACTTTAAAGCTGAAGCTTATACTTTCAATAACGTTAATGAACTTATTAATAGTCATTTTCTTAATCAGATCGAAAACGAACTGATTCTTTTAAAAGGTGCAAGGAAATTCGAAATTGAAAAAGTTAAAAATCACCTGGAACTTCAGAAGCACGATACTGTTCTTGAAGTAAACCTTAATGCCATTCTGCACAACATCAATGTGCATAAAGCCTTATTAAAGCCTGAAACGAAAATGATGGCAATGGTAAAGGCTTATTCTTATGGGCTTGGCGGTTACGAGATCGCCGAATTTCTCCAGCATCATCACATTGATTATCTTGGCGTTGCCTATGCAGATGAAGGGGTAGATTTAAGGAAAAACGGCATTACCGCTCCCATTATGGTGATGAATCCTGAGCAGCACAGCTATAACATTATCATTGATTATAATCTGGAACCGGAAATTTACAGTTTCCGGGTACTTGAACTGTTCACCCAACAGCTCGCTCAAAAAGGAATTCAGGAGAAATATCCGATCCACATCAAACTGGAAACCGGTATGCACCGGCTTGGTTTTAAGGAAGATGAACTCAATGAACTTACCGAAAAGTTGAAGTATCTGAATGTAAAAGTTGCCTCCATTTTCAGTCATCTCTCCATTGCTGATGTTCCTGAAGGAAAAGATTACACTTTAGAGCAGATTGAAATTTTCAAAAAAAATTCCGATAATCTTATTTCGGGGTTACATTACCACCCCATACGACATATTTTAAACACTTCCGGGATTGTACATTATTCTGATTATCAGTTTGATATGGTTCGAATTGGTATCGGGATGGTAGGAATTTCTTCCAGTGAAAAAATAAAAAAACAATTGCAGGGTGCGGTAAGTTTTAAAACCGTAATTTCCCAAATCTCAACGGTGAATGCAGGAGAATCAATTGGTTACAACAGGAATTACAGAACAAAAAACAGTACGCAGATCGCAACCATACCGGTGGGTTATGCCGACGGAATCCCAAGGCTTATCGGAAATGAAGTTGGCAAGGTAGGCATCGCGAAGAAGCTTTTTCCTATTGTAGGCAATGTGTGTATGGACATGATGATGATCAATATTGGAGATGCGGCCGCAAAGGAGGGAGATGAGGTGATTATATTCAATTCCAATCCTTCTCTCGAAGAATTTTCAAATTACTGTAAAACAATACCTTATGAAGTTTTAACTTCGATCTCAAGACGTGTAAAGAGAATTTATATCAAAAATTAATGAAGAAAATACTGGTGCTTTTTTCAGCCTTATTTATAAACTTCTACCTTAATGCACAGGTAAAGGAAGGTTTTACTGTACCACAAAATCCAAAGATCGGTTTATCTCTTTCGGGCGGCGGAGCCAAAGGCTTTGCGCATATCGGGGTTTTAAAAGTTCTTGATTCGCTGGGCGTAAAGGTAGATTATATTTCGGGAACAAGCATGGGAGCGATTGTGGGCGGTCTTTACGCTTCAGGATATACAGGGAAAGAGATCGAAAAGATTGTAATGGAAACCGATTTTTACACCATCATTGCAAACGAAAAAACGCGTAAAGAAACCACCTTTTTCGATAAATCCGTTGATAAGTATATTCTTAATATCCCTGTTAAAGACGGTAAATTCAACGTTTTACCAAAAGCAATCTCTACCGGTCAAAAAAACATTTATCTTTTAAAGGAGCTGTTTAAAAACGTTTCTACAATTGATGATTTCTCGAAACTTCCTATTCCCTTTATGTGTATTGCAACCAATTTAGAAAGCGGAAAGATTGAGATTTTCGAGAAAGGTGATCTGGTGAGTTCCATTATGGCCAGTTCTGCGTTTCCTTCTTTGATGGATCCGGTGATGATCAATGATTCTTTATATATCGATGGAGCAATGACCATCAACTATCCTTCAAAACCACTTAAAGATAAAGGAATTGATGTGGTTATTGGTGTGGATCTGAGCCAGGGCTTAGCAAACAGAGGAAATCTGCAGAGTGCCATTGATATTCTGAATCAGGTGATCGATTTTGGAATTCAGAAAGAAACCAAAAACCAGTATCAGTATACTGATATCAATATTCATCCGGATTTAACGGGAATGAGCGCTACAAGTTACGATGCTAAGGGTGCCATATTAGATTCAGGTTATGTAGAGGCCAAAAAATATGCAGAAACGCTTTCGCTGTTGCCAAAAAGAAAAGATGATCTTCTGAGGGTACCTTTGAATTCGATATATTCCAATGTCTATAAAATTGACAGCTTGATTCTCGAAAACAATCATATTTTCGGTAAAAACTATGTACAGGGGAAAATGAATCTCCGTGTACCTTCACTACAGACCTATGGGAGCATCAATAAAATGATTGACAGGCTGTATGCAACCAATAATTACAGGCTGATTAATTACGATATCACGCAACAGGAAGACCGGAATTATTTAAAACTAAATGTTACTGAAGAGGACACGCGTTTTTTCCTAAAATTCGGGCTTCATTACGATGAAGTATTCAAAACCGGGCTTCTTCTTAACGCCACGGCAAAAAGACTCCTTTTCCGAAACTCTACGGTATCTCTGGATGTAGTGGTGGGCGATAAACCGCGATACTATCTCAACTATTTTATCGATAACGGATATATTCCGGGTTTTGGTGTTTATGCTTCCGGAATGACGCTGGATTTAATCGATATCGATGCTAACGTGTACGAAAAATGGAACTGGTTCCGAAACGAAGCTTTTATCCAGTCGGTATGGCGGGATAAATACGCCATTGGCGGCGGTATAAGCCACGATTATTACGAAGCTAAGCTGATATGGGAGTCTAACTACTCGAATGCCCATAACTTCATAAATCCTTATGTATTTATTAAAACCGATACCCAGGATAATACCAGTTTTCCGACAAAAGGTTTATTCCTTTATGCGGAAGGAAAGGTACTGGATCTTCTTAATGATGAGCAGGAAGGAAGAACGGTTCAGCTAAAAATCGTGTCACAGATCAATTTTCCTTTGAATTCGTGGTTTACTTACCGGCTTGGATTATTCGGCGGAGTTACGGTTGGGGAAGAGCTTTCTCCTTACTACCATTACCGGATCGGGGGAATATTCGAGCAGAATATGGGAAACCTATTTAAATTTCAAGGCTATGAATTCGGGCAGCTATATTCCAAAAACATGCTTATCGCAGCAAATACCTTCCAATTTAACTTTTATAAAAATTACTTTTTCGATGCCAACTTAAGCATAGGGAATCTCTTTAACGATATTAAAGTTGATGATATTTTACATATTACCGAGTCATCGGCAGGTATTACTGCAGGTTATAAATCACCTTTTGGGCAGATAAAGTTCAATTACAGCAAATCTTTGAACCGTAATAATAATATTTTTAGTGTAATTCTTGGACACTGGTTTTAATATGATACAATTTTTCTTTGAAGATATCGATAAAATCGAAATCGAAGCCAACCTAAGCGACAGGTTGGAAGATATTATCCTTTCTGAAGGCAAGAAGCCGGGTGAAATCAATTATATTTTCTGTGATGATGAGTATTTACTCCAGGTTAACAGAGAATATCTAAAACATGATTATTACACCGATGTCATCACGTTCGACTATGTAAAGGGCAAAACCATTTCAGGAGATATTTTTGTATCTTTGCCGCGCATTTTTGATAACGCTGAAACGTTGTCCAAAGATTTTGAATCTGAATTTTTCAGGGTTTTAGCACACGGAGTTCTTCACCTTTGTGGATATAAGGACAAGACAGATGAAGAAATCGCAGAAATGCGCAGTAAAGAAGATTATTATCTAAACAAAAGATAAATCATTCGGTACCCTACCCCGTTTACTCAATCAAATTTAAGATGAATTGTAGTATCCGATTACCGGGTATTAAAATTTATTCAAATGTTTCACGTGAAACATTCAATTATTAATTATCATTTTAATATACATGATCAACGAGATATACGACGTAATCGTAGTCGGCGCCGGCCACGCAGGTTGCGAAGCAGCCGCTGCTGTAGCCAATATGGGATCTAAAACCCTTTTGGTGACGATGAATATGCAGACCATAGGCCAAATGTCCTGTAATCCTGCCATGGGCGGCATCGCCAAAGGACAGATTGTACGCGAAATTGACGCTATGGGCGGATATTCCGGTATTATTGCAGATAAATCAGCAATTCAGTTCAAGATGCTGAATCTCTCCAAAGGACCTGCCATGTGGTCGCCACGAACCCAAAATGACCGAATGTTGTTTGCCGAAGAATGGCGTATTGCCCTCGAAAAAACACCCAATCTTGATTTCTTTCAGGATATGGTGAAAAGCCTCATCATCGAAAACCATAAAGTTACGGGCGTTGTAACTTCACTAGGAATAAAAATTAAAGCTAAATCTGTAGTATTAACCAACGGAACATTCCTGAACGGTTTAATTCATGTTGGCGACAAACAACTGGGAGGAGGAAGAATGGGCGAACCCAGAGCTTTCGGGATTACAGAACAGCTCGTATCATTAGGTTTTGAAGCAGGAAGAATGAAAACCGGTACCCCACCGCGTGTTGATGGCAGGAGCCTTGATTACTCTAAAATGGAAGAACAGAAAGGAGATGAAAATCCGCAGAAATTCTCCTATTCCGATACGCCAAAACTTACAAAACAGCTAAGCTGTCACATTGTTTACACCAACGAAACGGTTCATGAAATATTACGAGAAGGTTTCGACAGAAGCCCTATGTTTAACGGAACAATACAGAGTATTGGACCAAGATACTGTCCAAGTATTGAAGACAAAATCAACCGTTTTGCAGAGCGGGAACGACACCAGCTTTTTGTAGAACCTGAAGGCTGGCGCACGGTAGAGATTTACGTTAACGGCTTCAGCTCTTCTTTACCTGAAGATATTCAGATTAAAGCGATGCGGCAAATCCCAGGCTTTCAAAATGTAAAAGTTTTCCGCCCCGGATACGCTATTGAATATGACTATTTCCCTCCTACTCAACTTCATCACACCCTTGAAACAAAACTCATTGAAAACCTTTATTTCGCCGGTCAAATCAACGGTACAACCGGTTATGAAGAAGCTGCCGGACAGGGACTAATTGCAGGAATCAATGCACACAACAAAGTTCACGAAAAAGAAGAATTCATTCTCAACCGCGACGAAGCTTACATTGGCGTTCTCATTGACGATTTAATTACTAAAGGAACCGAAGAACCGTACCGTATGTTCACTTCCAGGGCCGAATACAGGCTGCTTTTAAGACAGGATAATGCCGACATCAGATTAACTGAAAAGTCACATAAAATAGGTCTTGCAGATGAAACACGGCTCAGAAATGTAGAAAATAAAATTGCAGCCAGTAATGAACTGGAAGAATATCTTAAATCTACCTCTCTGAAACCCGGGCTTATCAATCCTATCCTTGCATCTATTGAATCCTCTCCTGTTGATCAGGCATACCGCGCGTCGCAAATCCTTACAAGACCGAATATGACCCTTGAAAAATTGAGTGAAATTGAATTTATTGGCGAGAAAACTAAAGAATTTACAGAAGAAGTTAAAGAGCAGGCTGAAATCAATATCAAATACAAAGGTTATATTGAGAAAGAAAAAGAAAATGTAGCCAAGCTAAACCGTTTGGAAACCATCAGAATTCCGGAAGATTTTGACTACACTAAAATAAGTTCACTTTCTTCTGAAGCCAAACAAAAACTGAATAAAATTCAGCCCAAAACCATTGCGCAGGCAGCAAGAATCAGCGGCGTATCACCTTCAGATATCAACGTACTTCTTATCTATTTGGGCAGATAAATCATCTCATAATTACCTTAATGTTTCACGTGAAACATTAAGATCCTCTAAATAAAGTCAAATCATTTTATGATAATTAAAGATCACTTCTTATCCAAAGAAGATTTTGAAATCAAAGAAACTTCTATTACGGGAATTTATAAAATCCATCCCGTTCCGGAGAATATAGGCCGGTATTATGAAAGCACCGATTATATTTCGCATTATCAGGATGAAAAAGGTTTAAAACATAAACTATATAAATTTTTACAGGGATTTAATCTGAATTTCAAAAGAAATATTCTTGCAAAGGAACTTCATAAAAATGCTAATGTATTGGATTATGGTTTCGGTGCCGGAGAGTTTTTGAAATATATTGAAGATGATTTTACAACCTTTGGATACGAACCTAATCAGTCAGCGGCTGAGTTTGCTCTAAAGAAATTGTCAAAAACTAAAATTATAAAGGACCTTAGCAGTATTGAAAACCATTCACTTGATGCGATCACCCTGTGGCATGTCTTCGAACATATTGAAAATCAGGAAGATATATTAAATATATTTCACTCAAAACTGAAAATCAATGGTTTACTGATTATAGCGGTTCCCAATCACACCTCTTATGATGCGAAAAAATACAGGGAATTTTGGGCAGCTTATGATGTTCCCCGACATATTTATCATTTCTCGAAGACCGGAATGCAGAAATTAATGAATAACGAAAAGTGGAAAATTAAATATATTAAGCCCCTCCTGCTCGATGCGTTCTATATTTCGATGTTGAGCGAAAAATATAAAAATTCACCGCTTTTTTGGCTTAAAGGTTTTGTTTTCGGAGCGATTTCTAATTTTAAAGCATTAAAAAACGACGAATTTTCGAGTTTGATATATGTTATCGAAAAAAAATAGTTTTTCGATTTTTAAGGTATTTCTGAATGTCAATTTTTACCGTTTTTATTCAATTTTAAAAAGTTTTCGAAGTTTAGCAAAAAAAAAGTTTCCGGAATTACCGGAAACTTTTTTT
>JAHRWY010000027.1:0-3202 GCA_019104935.1 Kaistella sp. | reverse complement strand
ATCGTTGGTTTTTGGATCTTTTAAATAAAACTCAGGGTTTGTTTTGGTCCATACATGATCCCAGCCGGTGTGGTTGGCCACCCAGTCGATGATGACTTTGAAACCCATTTTGTGCGCTTCGTTAACCATGTGCTTGAAATCCTCCATCGTGCCGAATTCCGGATTGATCGCCGTATAATCCTGCGCTGCATACTGGCTTCCCAAAGGTCCTTTTTTATTTTTCTGAGCAATTGGAGTGATAGGCATAAACCAAAGGGTTTTTACGCCCATTTCTTTAAGTCGCGGCATTTCTTTTTCGAAGGCGCGGAAGGTTCCCTCTTTGGTGTACTGTCTTATATTAACTTCGTAAATATTGGTCGTGTGTTTCCATTCGCTCGGGAATTCGTTCATTTTTGTTGATTTTTGCGTGGTGCAGGAAGCGATTCCCAAACCGATGATTGCTAAAAGTATGAGTTTTTTCATGCTGATGATTTGCTAGCAAATGTACTGGTTTTTTTATTAAATTCGGGTTGCGGAAGTAATCTTTTGAAGTAACTGAATGTTAAAAGTCATTAAAAAACCCCGGGAATTCCGGGGTTGTATTTTTAAACTTCATCAGTATCATCTTCTTCAAAGAAATCATCATCAAAGTCATCTTCTTCATCATCGAAATCTTCGTCTTCGTCGGCAAAGTCACCGGTATTAAAATCGTCGCCAAAGTTTTCGAAATCATCTACCAAAGGTATTGTTGAATTTTTCTGTGCTTTCTTTCCTGATTTGCTTGGTGCTTTCAGCGGCATGTTTCCGAAACGGAAAACAGTGATGGGATAATTTACGGCAGGCTTCTCGTCGATAATTTCGATCAGCTCGCAGAAGAACTCCCAAAGATCCATAAAACCGTACTGGAAATGTACTTTGTCTCCTACTTTTTCGAAGGCTTCGCTGATATATACATCCGACATTATTTCGCCGTCACCGTCGTCACTCATGTCTTCCAGCGGCACCGTTTTAACCACCATTCCCTCTTCATCAAGAATATTGAAAAGCGACAAATCCTCTCCCATGAGGGTAAATGCGCTCTTGATTCCCAAATGCAGATTCCAGAGATTCTGTTTATCCTTGATCTCAACATCGCGGAAGATATCATCTTTGGTATCTAAAATAATACGGATTTTATAAACCATTTTTAGTTTAAATTTAGATAGATTTTAGAATTAATTTACGGGTACAAATATAAAACAATTGAATTTTGACAAAAAAGAAATCGCAGCGTTTTTATTAAAAAAGTTTTGCTTACATTTTGCGTTTTCTAATTGCTTTTTTCCAGTAAAAAAGTAAACCGTGTACCTTCCAAATATACACTTTCTACGGAGATATTTTCGCCATGTGCATCCAGTATATGCTTTACGATCGCAAGGCCCAGCCCCGAACCTCCGTCGTTGCGGTTTCTGCTGGTTTCTACACGGTAAAATCTTTCGAAAATACGGGGCAAAACTTCGGGCTTAATTCCCATTCCGTTGTCCTCTACTGTTACCAGGACTTTGTTTTTAAGAATGGTGGTTTTAATGGTAATCTGCGCCTTGTCGCGGTTGGCGTAATGAATGGCGTTTGAAATTAAATTGATAAGAACCTGAGAAATTTTCTGCTTGTCGGCATTCACAAAAATCTGTGGCGACACGGTCTGCAGCTGTACTCTGGCATCTTTACGAAGCGCCTCCAGATCCAACAGGTCGATAATTTCCCGAACCAGGCTGTTCAGGTCGAAACGGGTGATATTGAGGGTAATTTCGCCGGATTCGTACTGGTTGATCATGTCCAGATCCTTTACAATATTAAGGAGTCTCTCGACAGATTTATCGATTCTTTCCAGATATTTGTCGCGGATGGCCAGATTTTCTACGCCGCCATCCATCAATGTTTCCACATAACCCTGAATGGAAAAAAGCGGTGTTTTGAGCTCGTGGGATACATTGCCGATATATTCTTTCCGGTAGGTTTCCATCTCTTTCATGGTTCCCATTTCGGTGGCATTTTTCTGGCTGAATTCGGAAACCCGTTCGCCGAGTTCGCGCAGATTCATTCCGTTGTCGGCATCTGGGCTGATACTTTCGGGAAGGATGGTGGAGATTTCTTTTACCTGTCGTTTGCCGTAAACATTAAAGAGGTAATCCAGAATCACATAATTGAGCACAAAAATAAGCACCACACAGGCAAAGAGCGTAAGGTAAAAATTATTCTGGTTCTGAAAAGCTACACTGTTAGAATATTCGAAGAGCAGCGCTACCAGAGACATCGCCACGGTTAAAAACACAGAAGCGACCAAAGTAAGCCGGTGAAACCTCATGTTACAAATTTACACAACTAATTTATAACCAATACCTTTTAACGTTTGAATCGTACCGATGCCGAGTTTTTCGCGAAGTCTTCTGATGTGTACGTCGATGGTTCTTTCGCCCACAATTACATCGTTTCCCCAGACTTTTTCGAGGATTTCTTCGCGTTTGAAAACTTTGTTGGTGTTGGATGCCAGCAGGTAAAGCAGATCGAATTCTTTTTTCGGGAGCAGAAACTGCTGTCCGCTTTTGGAAACCCGGAAGTTGTCTTTATCAATCATCAAATCCCCCACCGTAATATTCTTTGTAGTATCCGCAACCTGCGAGGTAAGCTGCAGTAAAGCATTGACTTTAGAAATCAGGATTTTTGGTTTAATGATTTTTACGATATAATCGTTGGCGCCCGCCTGAAAGCCTGCAAGCTGAGAAAATTCTTCGCTTCTTGCTGACAGAAACACGATAAGGGTTTTCTGGAGATTCTTGATCTTTCTTAGATCCTGGCAGGTTTCAATCCCGTCCTTTTCAGGCATCATCACATCCAGTAGAATAAGATCTGGGATAATCTGTTTGGCTTTTTCAATCCCTTCATTGCCATTGCTGGCGGTATACACTTCGTAGCCTTCTTTTTCAAGATTGTAAGATAATATTTCTAAAATATCCTGTTCATCATCAATCAAAAGAATTTTTTTCTGATTCATCTTTACTATTTAACCTTTCAAAGTTAATCAATTTTGAAAACAGGTGTTCACTTAACGGTAATATTCACAATTAGTTAATATTTGCCGTAGTATGTTCAAAATTTATTAAAACAAACTTAAGACTGTAGAAACACCAAAGCGGTGAGTTCTTTATTCCTTTGCAACGAGAGAAATTTATTAAAAAGAATCAAG
>JAHRWY010000009.1:0-13043 GCA_019104935.1 Kaistella sp. | reverse complement strand
CAAAGTGTTGATTTTCGAAATTTTCTCAATAGTTAAAGTATCTTTTACATAGAATTTATTCCTGCCCAAAATCCGCATCACGTGCCCAAAAGTAAACGGTGCCGAAAGTGCCAGTGCACACGGGCAGGCAATAATGAGAATCGCCGCAACGACCTGAAACATTTTTTCAAAATCAATTCTTCCCCAATAAATTCCGGCAATCAGGGTAATTCCCAAAATAATAAAAGTGAAATATTTTGAAATATGATTGGTTAATGTATCTAAACCTGTTTCGTGCTTTCTGAACGCCTCCTTATTCCATAATTGGGTTAAGTAACTCTGGTTCACAGTCTTAATAACTTCCAGCTCAAGCGCAGATCCTACCTGTTTCCCGCCGGCAAAAATTTTATCCCCCGGCTTTTTGGGTACCGAAGCACTTTCACCGGTAATAAAACTATTGTCAATATTGCCTTCACCGTTAATCAAAATAGCATCCACCGGGATAATTTCCTGATTACGGACCATAATCCGGTGCCCAACTTTCAGATCCGAAAGCAAAATATTTTCCTGTTTCCCGTTGAAATCAACTTTGGTAACAGCAATCGGATAAAAAGATTTGTAATCTCTGTCGTACGAAAGCGCGCTGTAAGTTCTTTTCTGGAAAAGTTTCCCTAAAAGCATGAAAAAAAGCAGTCCGCAAAGCGTATCGAAATATCCTGGGCCGTAATCCGTCAACACTTCGTAAATACTTCTGCCATAAAGCATGATAATTCCAAGAACAATCGGGACATCAATATTTACAATCTTATTCTTCAGCCCAAACCATGCGGATTTAAAATAATCTGAAGCGGAATAAAAAACCACCGGGGTAGCCAGCAAAAACGTAATAAAACGGAAAAGATTCTTATACTGCTCCATCCAGAAATCGGTTGTTCCCATCACCTGGGCAGCGTATTCCGGATACACAAACAGCATCCCGTTCCCGAAAGCAAAACCTGCAACTGCAAGTTTAATCACCAGGGATTTGTCTAAAGATTCTTCTTTTTTCTCTGCAGTTTCAAGGTTCACCACAGGTTTGTAACCTAAACTTGTAAGGAATTTCGCCAGTTCGCTTAGTTTCAGTTCATTATGATTGAATGAAATCTGTACCGTTTTGCGGGTGAAATTGACCTGAGAATAATTGATATTGGGATTTAGCGACTGCAGGCTTTCTAAAAGCCAGATACACGATGAACAGTGAATAACAGGAATCTTAAAATTCACAAGACTGGTATTTCCCTCAGAAAAATCGGTTACTTTCTCGAAGATTTCCGGCGTGTCGAGATAATCGAACTGAGACGTATTGTCGTCATTTGGCCGGATTCCCGATTTTTTATTGAGTTCATAAAAATCGCTAAGATTATTCAGATTCAGGATTTCGTAAACAGATTTGCATCCATTGCAGCAAAAGATCTTTTCATCGAATGAAATTCGCTCTTTTTCTATGTTTTGTCCGCAATGAAAACAGTTTTCAGGCATTTTATATAAAAAATTTCATGCAAAATTATGATAAATAAATTTGTGGCTGGCTTATAAATACCCTATTTTTGCTGATAAATGTCATAAAAAAATGTCGTTAGAAAAACAAACCCTAATTGAGGAAAACCTCTTGAAAGTGTTCAGCGATGAGTCCTTCCAGGAAATGCTTTCACCCGAAGATTATAAAAATTATCTTTCTGCAAAACAGAATCTTAAATTTCATAAAGGTGAAACTATCTTCGAGGATGGTGGAACTCCCAACGGAGTTTATTTCCTGAAAAAGGGAACAGCAAAACTTTCTAAACAGGGCGTTTACGGAAAAGAACAAATTCTGCGTTTCATCAAAGAAGGCGATTTAATCGGTTACCGTTCATTGCTTTGCGGTGAGCAGTTTCAGGCAAAAGCTGAAGCAATGACTGATGTGGAAGCCACGTTTCTGCCTTCCGATATTTTTCTTCACCTTTTGGAAGTAGGCCCGAAGCTTTCTTTTGTAATGTTACAGAAAATCGCTTTCGAACTGGGTGAATCTTCAAATACCGTCACTTTTTTAGCACAAAAAACCGTGCGAGAAAGACTTGCAGAAATTTTGCTTCTGCTGGAACAAAAATTAGGAACCGATCCTGAAGGTTTCATTAAAATCTCCTTAACCCGGGAAGAAATTGCCAATATTATCGGAACGGCAACCGAAAGTGCAATCCGCTTGATTTCTGAATTCAAACAGGATGAACTCATCGAAGTTGAAGGCAGAACCATTAAGATTTTAAATCACGAAAAACTCATAAAACTGGGTCACGTTACGCTGTAAATAATTATTGAAGATCGCAGGTGAATGAATATTCTTTCGCCTGTGATTCTCAGTAGCCAAAAAAACCATCGATCATGTCTGTACATTCTGAAATTAAAAAAATAACCACCGAAACTTTGCGAAAAATGAAATTCGACAAAGAAAAAATCACCATGCTTACCGCATATGATTTCACAACTGCTAAAATGGTGGATGCAGGCGGTGTAGACTCTATCCTGATCGGCGATTCTGCAGCCAACGTAATGGCGGGTTTCGAAACTACGCTTCCGATTACGCTGGATCAAATGATTTACCATACCCAGTGTGTGGTGCGCGGTGTTGAAAGAGCTTTGGTTGTGGCAGATTTACCTTTCGGAACTTACCAGAGCAACCCGGAAAAAGCACTGGAATCAGCCGTAAGAATGATGAAAGAAGGCGGTGCACACTCCATTAAAATTGAAGGAGGAGCAGAGATTGAAGACTCCATCAGAAAAATAGTGAACGCCGGAATTCCGGTAATGGGGCATTTAGGTTTAACGCCTCAGTCCATTTATAAATTCGGAACGTATAAAGTGCGTGCGAAAGAAGATGCAGAAGCTGAAAAACTGATGAGTGACGCGAAACTTCTGGAAGAACTGGGCTGTTTCGCGCTGGTTCTCGAAAAAATTCCTGCAGATTTGGCGAAGAAGGTTTCAGAAAGTATTTCCATTCCTACCATTGGAATCGGTGCAGGACCTGACTGCGATGGACAGGTTCTTGTTTACCACGATATGGTGGGCATGAATCAGGGCTTTTCACCAAAATTTTTAAGAAGATATTTAGACTTATATACCGAAATCACCGGAGCAGTTTCTCAATACGTAAAAGATGTGAAATCCGCAGATTTCCCTAACAAATCAGAAAGTTATTAATGAATACCAATACACAGACCATCCAGGGAATTTTATCAATTGCAGCACTTTTGTGCTTAGTTGTAGGATTTTTCAACCTTTTTTCTCCGGAGATCAATGATTTCCTTTACCACAGAGTTTTCTACGTTTTAATCGGAGCAAGTTTCTTTTTCCAGGCGCCTACTTTAACGAATAAAAACTTTCTGTATCCGATGTATGCCGCAGCTGCGCTTTGTATTATCGGTGCTTTTTTACCGCCGGATTCCAAGTTTATTTCCATTAAGACCATTGGTCTTTTTGCAGGCGTTATTCTTTCCATCTTCAACAGACCGAGACCTGTAAGAAGATAATCAGTAGCGCTCTGATTTCAGAATATCTTCGAAATAATTTACGAGTAAAGTTCTTTCTGCCGTGGTAAGATTGGCTTCAGGATGTTGCGCAATGTAGCCTGGCGAAGGCATGGTATAGTCCTTTATTGAACGTACCGAATTCTGCAGCATGCTTTTCTTCAAATCACGGTTAAAATTCCCCCATTCCGAGAAATTAAGATGTTCTCTCCCTTCACTGACATGGTTTTTTATCGACCACGAAATCGGGGCTACATAAGCATAATCCGGATACACCGTTTCGTTGGAGTGGCAATCGTAACAAGCGTTTTTCAGAATACTTTTTACATTCGGCGGCGTATTGAAAACCGCAACGAAATTTACTTTCTGATCCACCGGTTTGTTCGTTCTGTCCACAGGAATAAACTGAATTAAAGCGATCACAATAAGCGACCAGTAAACAATATTTTTAAAAGTTTTCATCTGACGGTTTAGGCTGTTCCACAGGAATTGTAGGTTTAATGTCACTGGCCGGATCTGCAGAAATTGTTGTTTCAGCACCCTGCTGAAGGTTCCACTTTTCACGGATCTCCCAAAGCGGCCTTATTTCCACATTTTTTTTGAAGACATAAACGTCTTCAGCAAATTCTCCGGCAAGGAAATCGGCAGAATCCCAGATTCCGTTCTCATTATTATCAACCAGAATTCTTATCTGGTATTTGCCCGGTTTCACCGATCTGAAGGTTAGATTGGCTTCTTTTCCGTATTTTGAATAGGAAACATTTCCGTTTTCGCTTAACAACTGCAGCCAGAATATTTGCTCAGGTACATTTTCTAATGTTAAGACCAGCGTTCCGTAATTTTCGGTTTTATCAAATTCAAAATCAAATCGGTAAGACTTCTGAATGGTTTCATAGAAAGACGAAACTGTTTCTTTCGGGACGGTTAAAGAATACTTTTTACCTTCTTTAAACTGCGACTGAATACGGACTTCAAACGGATTTTCTTCAGAAATCTTCGCCGTGAAATCCTGCTGAATACTGTCGGAAACCAAAGTCCATTTTTCCGGCTGAATGTGGTCGATAAAATAATTGGAGGTGATCACAAAATCCTGGTTTGGAGGCAAAATATTACCTTTTGAATTGGAAAGAGCCATTTCGTTCTTCGTATTCAGACGGTAAAAAACCGATACAGTATCTTGCTTCACGCCATCATCATAACTGAATTTCAGGTTTTCGCTGGTTGCAATTCCTACATTTTGTTTTTTAGCATCAAACCAAACAGTTACAGAATCCGATTTTGGTACATGCGTCACTTTATAATCCTGCAGTTTTTCATTCAAGGAAAGAACCTTTACATTCTGGGGATTCCCTTCAAACGTCATTAAAATTCCACCCGGCATTTCCTTCATTTCTACATATTTCTGGGCTTTTCGGGAAGGGTATAAATTGAGTTTAAGTCCTGATATATTTTTATCTAAAACAATTTTGTCTTTCAGGAAACCTACTTTTTCTTTTCCAGGGTCGTAAACTGAATTCGAGTTGCTGTCTTCAAAAGCCAGAATCCTGTATGTTCCGGGTGAAAGGTAATTCAGCTCAAAATAACCGTCGGGATCAGCTTTGGTGATATAATAAGGTTTCTGGCGGTAATCCATGGAATCTTTATCCTGATAAAGCCCGACCACCAAATTCGGTTCGGATGATTTCTGATCTTTATCGCTGATCAGACTTTTCAGGTCGCCGCTGATGTAGAGATCATCGATTTTATCTCCTGTAGAAAACGCGAAATTATAATACTGAAGCGCATTTCCCTCGTTATTGTCTACAATCGCATTCCCGAAATTGAAATTATAAGTAGTGTTGGCCTGCAAAGTGTCTTCCCATTTAATCAGCAGATATTTATTGGCCATTCCTGAGGGAAGAATTTTGGTCATTTTGCGGAGCGGCGGCGAAATAATCAGGTGTTTATTGATCTCTTTCAGCGTAATATATTCATCAAAATCGATGCGCAGCTCCTTGATATCTCTCGGAACATTCACCCGCGACGAATCGATATTCGTACCCACCACTCTGGGCGGAATTGAATCTTTGGCGCCGCCTACAGGCGAACCCACCCTTGCACAGGAAAGTAAAATGAGACTAAGCAGGAAAAGAAAACACAGTTTCTTCATGAAAAAGTTTTACGCAAAATTACTAAAATTATTCGCTGTAGGAATCGTTACCATTCAGAGAATCTGCTCCGGAACTATTTTTTATCGTATCGTTCTGGTTTAAGGTCTTCACTAATTTCTCGGTTTCGTACGGGAAATTTTCAAATAAACCCGAAAGCGCCAACGAGGTATAAACCCTGCTCGAATATTTATTGCCGATTGCGATAATGGTGACATTTGACTTCAATAAATGGCCGAAAACCGAGTTGGTACCATGCCACCAGCCGTTGTGGTACGTGAGTTTTTCATTTTCATTGAAGACCTTCATCCGGAAACCAAGTCCGTAATTATTAATTCCCGGCCGTTCGTTGCTGTAAGGCTCGAAAACCATTTTGTACAGATCTTCACGCAGAAAGTTTTTGGCAAACATGGCTTTCGAAAAATTAAGAAGATCCCTCGGTGTAGTGTAAACATTTTTGTCACCATAAATCAGATCCAGCCTGTCATACGGATAAACGCGTGGGCCGCGCTGGTAAAAAGATTTTGCTGCGCTTTCCATATCTTTTTCCTGAAGAATATAGGTATGTTTCATCTTCAGTGGGCGAAAGACAATCTGCTGCATCGCTTCCGGAAAAGGGATTTTGGTAGCATGCTCTACCAACAGGGCCAGTAACGCATAATTCGTATTGCAGTACATAAATCCGGTGTTGGTTTCCCGCGCCAGATCTGGTTTATAACGGATCAACAGATTAAGGATATCCTGATTGGAAATATATTCTTTGGAAAGTTCGGCAGGTTCAGGCTCTATTTTCTCAATAAAATATTCGTATTTCGGCAAACCGCTCCGTTGGGAAAGCAGCGTGAACACAGTAACCTTAGGATAAGGAAATTTGGGAAAATACTGGGTTAAGGGAGCATCCAGCTCCAGTTTTCCGGCTTCAATCAGTTTCATGACAGCCATCGCCGTAATCGATTTTGAAATGGAAGCCACGTGCAGCGCAACCGTATCGTTCACCGGGCCCTGTTTATTGTCCTGGGTAAAACCTCGGTAACCCTCATAGAGAATTTCATCGCTTTTCGCTACTAAAAAACCTCCCCAGAGATCACCTTTTTCCCAGACATTTTTGTAGTAACTGTCGATGACAGAAACAATAGAATCCCTGTTCTTAAGTTTGCTGTCGTTTTCTTTAAAAACTTCGTCGAGTTCTACATTTCCAAAATTCGGCAAAGTTGTTTTGGTTTCTTCGCTGTCTGTATTTTCCTTTTTGCACGAAAACAAGACCAGACTAAAAATGGCAAGAAAAAAAATAATTCGGAATAATTTCATTGAAGAGTTTTTAACCTGAAAAATGCCCGCAAGATAAGGGATTTCGCATCAGTTTTATAAGACTCAAATCATAAAAATTTGTTAATCCTGAGCAAACCCGGCCAGGATTTTATCTACAATAACCTGCGCAAGTTTTTCTTTACTCTGTACAGTCCATCCCGCAATATGAGGCGTTACAATCACTTTTTCTGACTGCAGCAGAAATGCGGAATCAGTGTTTTCTATTTCCAGATTTTCAAATGAAGCCTTTTCATATTCCAAAACATCGAGGCAGGCACCTTTTACTTTTCCGGAACGTATTGCTTCAACTAAATCACTCGTTTTCACATTTTTCCCTCTGGCAGTATTGATGAAATAAAAATCTTTTTTCATCCCGGAAATAAACTGCGCATCAATTAAATGATAGGTTTCGTCGGTAATCGGGATGTGAAGACTTAAAATATCAGCTTCATTCTTTAAAGTTTCCAGTGAAACCTGCGTTGCGAATTCATCGGAAAGATTGGGCAGGATATCATGAAAAATCACTTTAGCGCCGAAGCCTGAAAGTCTTCTGGCAACGGCTTTTCCCATGTTTCCGTAGCCGATGATTCCGAAAGTTTTTCCCAGAAGCTCGTCCCCGCGGTTTTCTTCACGCTTCCAGATTCCGTTCTTTACCTCAGCTGATGAAATAAAGAGCCGGTGCATTAATATCAGCAGCATCCCCACGACATGCTCCGCCACAGAATCGCGGTTTCCTTCGGGTGAACTGATGAGTTTTATTCCCCGTTCTTCCGCAAAACGCACATCGATATTTTCCATCCCCGCGCCTACTCTTGCAATAAACTTCAGGTTTTTGGCGTGCTCGAGAAAATTTTGATCAACAGGAATTCTGCTTCGTATAATAATGCCTTCATAATCTGCAATCTTTTCCAGCACTTCATCATAAGTGGACGTGGTGTCTTCATCCAGTATAAAACCTTTTGCAGAAAGCTGTTCTGTAATTAAAGGATGGTTGGTATCGAGCTGAAGGATTTTCATCATTTACACTGAGAACAGTTTTTTCAGTTCGGTGGAATCTGCCGCTTTCATTCTTCCGGAAAGAATAAGCGAAAGTTCTTTTCTTCGTAAAGCGGCATCAAACCTGAGTTTTTCCATATCAGTTTCGGGCTCCATTTTGGGGATCGGAATCGGACGGTTAAATTCATCTACCGCAACAAACGTATAAATTCCTTCGTTGGTATGAATTTTTTTCTGATTGATCGGATCATCGAGCCATACATCCACATAAATTTCCATTGAGGTTGAAAATGCGCGCGAAACTTTGGATTCCAGCACTACAATTCCGCCTTCCGGAATCGGATGATTAAATGACACGTGATTTACAGAAGCCGTTACCACTCGCCTTTCACAATGACGCGCTGCAGATATTGATGCGCAACGGTCCATTTTTGCGAGCAGTTCGCCACCGAAAAGATTTCTAAGAGAATTGGTTTCGTTGGGCAAAACGATATTCGTCATCACCGTTAAGGATTCTGACGCTTTTTTGATTTTTTCCATTTTGATTTTGAGTAATTTTTGGAACTCCATTTTTTTCCCGGAACGGGTGCAATGGCTTTAGATTTTAAAGAATCTGTTTTTGCAGAATCCATCACCGGATTCATCAGCGTGGCAGAATCCTGTTTAACTGAATCTTTTTTAATGGAAGCCTTTACAATTTTAGTTGAAGGTGCAGGTTCCAGACCGTTTCCGAAAGATTTTTTTCCTAAAATAAGTTCCGGCTGGTTAATTCCAAAATAAGCCAGTCCTGAAACCCCTAAAAGCAACGGAACGAGCCAGTAAAGCGTTTTACTGAAACGGTAAGAAGTCTGATGATTCTCAGGTTTACTTAAAGGTACTGAATTTTTTATTTCAGAAAGGTGAATTTCTTCCAAACCGTAAAAATCCGGTGAAAGGTTTTCAGTTCGGTTTCCGGTAAAGTGAATATGGCTGTCGTCCAGAATAAAAGTCCCAATATTTTCGAGAACAAACTTCCCTTCTTTCTCCAAAATCGAATACCAGAAATTGGTTTGCTTTTTCACCTCAATTTCAGCATCGATCAGCGGAATATTCTTTTGCTGCGCGACAAAACGTACAAACGAATCATCTGCCGCTGAATTCCCAATCTGAAAGGCGACTTCTTTTCCGGGAGGCAAAATACTTTTCCCGCCTTCATCCACCAAAGCATTGGTGTTTTTCAGATAAAAAGTCCCAAAACCAGGCACCAAAACCTGGCCCTGTTGCTTCAGAAATTCGAGAATGAGAAAAGAGAAATTCATATGGCCGCAAATTTATGTTTTTTGTACCATTTAATCAAAAATAAAAAAGACCGCTCCTAAAAAGCGATCTCTGAATCAGTTGATAAATCAATTATTTGGCAAATTTCACTACTTCGCTTTCAGAACCGTTTGTGATTTTCACCAAATACAATCCGTTTCGTGACACGTTCAGTTCAATTGGAGTTCCGTTGGCCACTGCTTTGAATGATCTTACAAGTTTCCCCGACATTTCGTAAACAGAAATTTCAAGATTACCTTTACTGGACGGATAAAGTTTACCTGCGATAACACTGGATTTTTTACCCGTCACAGGATTAGAAACCGCCAAAGTAGCATCTGTAGTTGTACTAGTAAACCCATACGTGCTTGCTGCAAGGTCTCCAGACTGTTTCGTTGCGCCATTCTGCTGGTCTTTAAAAACAAAACCTAAATTATTAACCGTAGTTCCGGAAGGGAAAGTTTTGTTTCCATTGGTAAAAACTTTGGTGTTCAGGTTAATTGTCCCTACATAGGCACCGGCACTGCTGTCCCAATTCATCGAGACTGTAGAATTGGTCCACGCATCATCATACACAGTTCCCGTACTGTTGTCTGCGGCATTACTCCACACATGAACCCAAAAAGTTGGAACTTCGAAACCCGGCTCATACATCGAATAGTCGTTGGTAGCACCGTAAGTCAGTTTTACAACACCCTGGGAAACAGTCTGCACTGTTAGTTGCGCAGAAAATGCAGCTGCAGCGCATACTGCTAAAAATAAAGAGGAAAGTTTTTTCATATTTCTTGCTTTTAAAATTGTAGAATCTAAATTACTGCAATTTTAGAAAAACAGGAACATTTTCCTCATTTATTTATAATACAACTGTCAGTTTAACATCAGGCTATTGAAACTTCAGGCTTACACCAAACATAAAATTAATACCAGCCTGAGAAAAATAAACTGGTCCGTCGTACACATAACCGTTGTTTACGTATTTTTTATTGAAGATATTGTTGAGCAAAAATTTAAAATCAACCTCGGTTTTCTTTAGATTTAAAGTATATTTTGCATTGAAATCGCTAAGGAAATAATCGTCGAGTTTCAGGCTTTCATTGTTGGTGTTGTCTAAAAACTGACTTCCAACATATTGGTTCTGAATCCCTAAGCTGAATTTTTCAGTCGGATTAAACTGAAGTAACACGTTCGCAATTACCTCCGGAGAAAATGAGATTGGCGTATTTCCAAGCATTTCAATGCCGGAAGAAGTCTCGTTTTTAAAATCCTTGTTTTGGTTTTTGCTCAACGTTAAATTTCCTGAGGCGTTCACCTTTTCCGAAAGTTTTGCAATCGCGCCCAGCTCAATTCCCATTCGATAACTTTGGCCTGAATTTACGCGGATGAATTCTCCCACATTGTTAATCTGTCCGTTCAGTACCAACTGATTCACATAATTCATGTAATAAAGGTTTCCTGTGAACGAAACATTTCCCAGCGTCTTTTCAATTCCGGCTTCGAAATCATAAAGTTTTTCTGCTTCGGTTTCAGGATTCGCGAAAAGATCATCCCGGTTCGGCTCGCGGTGCGCAACGGCCGCGGAAAGGAAAATTTTTCCTGCCGGGATTTTATAATTGATTCCTGCTTTTGGATTGAAGAAGGTCCATTTCTTATCGAGATTCACTCCTTCATCATCTCCTTGTTGTACAATTTTGGTGTCGTAGGTGATGTTTCTGAGCTGTAAATCTCCAAAAAACTCAAATCTGTTTTTAGAAACAATAAACTTGGCAAAACCTGCGATTTCGTTTTTCAGCGAGTTGTTTCTGTAATATTCGTGTTCAAAAATCTGTGGGCGGAACACATCAGAAACATTCCCAAAATGCCTGCCGTAATATTGGTTTCCAACGATTCCGAAATTCAGATCCAAATTTTCAAACTTTCCGTAAAGCGTAGAAACGGCTCCGTAAAAATCGTTATCGAGCCATTTTTTACGGATGAAATCGCTGCGTTTAATTTCAGTGCCGTTTTCTAAAATATTGGGAAGGTTGTATTTTGAAAATTTAGCGTCCTGTTTATAATTTTCGTAATACCCCTTGCCAATGGTATAATGGAAAGTAGTTTCCAGATTCCAGCGGTCACTAAGGTTCTGCTCCCACAGCAGCTGATAATGATTTTGGCGGTAATTGTCGGTTTCATTATCATAAAATCCTACGATATTTTCCCAATTTTGGTCATAGATCGCTCCTGAATAATTGAATTTAGGAGTAGTTTGCCAGGTTGTTTTGTCAACGCCGTTCCAGGCCTGATAGGTTTTTTCCTTTCCTCCGAAAGCCATCAGCCGTATTTTGGTTTTGTTCTCTTCAAAAAGCGCGGTGAAGTTATACGAATGCAGATCAGAAAAAGCCCGGTCGATATACCCATCCGAATGAATATTGGTGTAACGCCCCATCAGAGAAAGCCTGTCATTCCAGAATTTACCGGAACCTACTTCTGCAGAATATTTGTAGGTATTGAAAGAGCCGTAACTGTTATCCGATTTCACATAAAATTTTTCATCCGGATTTTTAGAAATCACGTTCACACTTGCTCCAAATGCCGAAACTCCGTTGGTAGAAGTTCCCACGCCTCGCTGGATCACAATTTGCGATGCAGAACTTGTTAAGTCCGGAACATTCACAAAAAAGGTTCCCTGAGATTCGGAATCGTTATAAGGCACGCCGTTCAGCATAACATTAATTCCGTTGCCGCCGACCCCACGGATTCTGAAACCGGTGTAGCCTACGCCGTTTCCGGCATCTGAAGTTGAAATGACTGAAGTTTGATTCTTGAGCAGAACCGGTAAATCCTGACCGAGGTTTTTAATCCCTAAATCTTTTTCAACGTTGATGATTTCTTTGGAAACCGGTAATCTTTTTGTGAAATTCACACTTTCGATTTCGTGAATTTTCAAAGTGTCTTGCGTCGATTGTGCAAGATAAAATGGGCCTGCGAACAGCCCTAAAATAACAAATCCTTTCATTCTTTTAATTTTTAAGATTAATTGAATAAAAGGGGTCGAAAAAAATTATACAATAAATCGGTCTGCAGACCGCTCCCTAAACAGCATTACCTGTTCCAGGTTCATTGGGTATAATCTCAGCTTTTTACAGCACCCCTTTAATTTCACTGGCGAAAGTACAAAATATTTAATTAATAACGAATATTTTTGGAATCTACGTAATAATAATTTTTTCCGTCTTTGGTCACTTCAAAAAGCCGCGCGAGCTTCCAGCTGAAATTTCTTTTAATATCGCTGTATTCGAAAGGTATCACCACTTTATTATTGATGTCGATTACCCCAAATTTATTTTTGTACGACGCAATAATCATCGGATTTTTGAGATCATCACCTTCCAGAATATGCAGGTAATCGTACTGCGGATAAATCGTAAACTGCCGGTAATCCCCGGGATTTTCAAATTTAGAATCTTCGATAATTCCATAGGCGTGATTCATAACGTAGGCATGAAAAAGCTGTGCTTTAAATTCAGGCGTACATTGTCCGAGATCAGTTTTTTTAAACTGATAAACACGGATTCCGGCCTGATTGATACGGAAATCCTGACCGTTTAAACGAACAGAGGCATATTTGGAAGAGCCGAATTTCTTCACCTTTGGATTGGGAGGATTCAGCAGATTGCAGTCTTCTGTAAAAAATCCGACATTGCTGTACTCAGGTTTAATTATCACTTTTCCCTTTTGATTGACAAAACCGTATTTACCGCTGATGTTTTGTGGAATCAGGGCAGGAATCGAATCATTG
>JAHRWY010000276.1:0-2544 GCA_019104935.1 Kaistella sp. | reverse complement strand
CCAATTTTTATGATGAATAAATCTTCCATTTTACAACGAATTTTCGAGAATTTTCTTAATGATTAATTGCGCAGAAAGTGTTCTGTTATTAGCTTGTTGATAAATTAAAGAGTTGGCAGAATCCAAAACCGCATCGCTCATTTCCAGATTTCTACGAACCGGAAGACAGTGCATGAATTTCGTTTCCGGATTAGTTTTTAAGAACTCTTCGCCCAAAAGCCAATTTCCTTTTACTTCAGGCATTGCGCCATAATCATCAAATGACGACCAGTTTTTAACATACACAAAATCCGCATCCTTTAACGCTTCTTCCTGATTGTGATACACTTTTACATCACCCGTAAATTCTTTGCTTAAATCATAACCTTCCGGATTTGCGATACAAAAATCGACTTCCGAAGCGTTCATCCATTCAGCGAAAGAGTTCCCAACCGCTTGTGGAAGCGCTTTGATGTGTGGCGCCCAAGACAAAACTACTTTCGGTTTCTGAGATTTATTCCAGTTTTCGCGAATCGTAATTAAATCTGCAAAACTCTGCAAAGGGTGTCGTGTAGCCGATTCCAGAGAAATTACCGGAACTGTTGCGTATTTGATGAATGAATTCAAAACGAACTCGCTGTAATCTTCGTCACGATCTTTTAAACCCGGAAAACATCGCAAACCGATAACGTCGCAATATTCACTTAAAACTTTTGCTGCATCTTTGATGTGTTCAACCGTAGAGCTGTTCATCACCGCGTTTTCTGCAAATTCCCAATTCCAGGCATCTTGTCCGGCGTTGATGACCTGAACCTGCATTCCTAGGTTCATTCCAGATTTTTGACTGCTCATTCTTGTTCTTAAACTTGGGTTTAGAAAGACTAATCCGAGCGTTTTATTTTTCCCTAAATCGCTGAACCCATAAAGATTTTTTTTAAGTTCCAATGCTTCCTGAACGAGAATTTCAGGATTTGATATATCGTGTACTGAAGTGAAATTTTTCATTTTTTAAATTGAATTTAAGACTGATTGAAGAGAAGAAATCAAATAATCCATTTCAGGATAAGAAATAGTAAGCGGTGGCAAAAGCCTCATCGTTAAAGGATTTGAAGCGCTTCCAACAAAAATTTTAAACTCTTCCCTTAATTTTTTAGAAACTTGTGAAGCCGGAATTTCAAAATCGATTCCGATTAAAAGACCTTTTCCGCGGATTTCCTTGATTTGTGGAATTTCATTTAATTTTTGGACTAAATATTTTCCTTTTTGAAGAGATTTTTCAATAAGATCTTCATCAGAAATAATCTCTAAAACCGCAATTGCTGCTGCACAAGCCAAATGATTTCCACCAAAAGTAGTTCCAAGCATTTTGTGTTTTGCAGGAATTTTCGAGGAAACCAAAACGCCACCGATTGGAAAACCGTTTGCCATTCCTTTTGCGGTCGTAATAATATCAGGTTTTACGTTGAAATACTGATGAGCAAAGAATTTTCCGCTTCTTGCGTAACCCGACTGAATTTCATCTGAAATAAAGAAAACCGAATTTTCAGCGCACAATTCGGAGATTTTCGACATCAATTCTTGCGATGGAATTTGAATCCCGCCAATTCCCTGAATTCCTTCAATAATAACTCCGGCTAAATCCTGAATATTTTCAAAAAAGAGCTTTTCAAATTCCTCCACATTATTCCATTCACAAAAAATAAAATTCGAAGTTTCGTTTACTGGAGCCACAATCGAAGGATCGTCGGTCGCTGCAACTGCCGCGGAAGTTCGTCCGTGAAAAGAATTTTTGAACGTAATGAATTTCTTTTTCCTTGAAATAAAAGATGCAATTTTCAGGGCATTTTCATTCGCTTCCGCGCCTGAATTACACAAAAAAAGATTGTAATCTTCATATCCTGAAATTTTTCCGAGATTTTCGGCCAATTCCTCCTGCAATTTATTGATCACTGAATTGGAATAAAAACCAATTTTATCAAGCTGATTTTTAATTTTTTCCACATAAAAAGGATGCGAATGGCCTACAGAAATTACCGCGTGACCGCCATAAAAATCGAGATATTCGGTTCCGTTTTCGTCCCAAAGTTTACAGTTTTCTGCCTTCACAATATTTACGGGCATCAAAGGATATACATCAAATAATTTCATGATTAAAAAACAGAAGGTTTAAGATTTAATCCAGCTTTTTCATTAAAACCGAACATCAAATTCATATTTTGGATGGCTTGTCCGGAAGCGCCTTTCAACAGATTATCAATCGCCACGTGAATTGCCAGATTTTTCCCGACTTTTTCGATATAAACCACCGCTTTATTGGTGTTTACGACTTGTTTCAG
The DNA here is from genome assembly GCA_019104935.1 of Kaistella sp. GTDB lineage: Bacteria > Bacteroidota > Bacteroidia > Flavobacteriales > Weeksellaceae > Kaistella. The sequence continues at coordinate 229 of JAHRWY010000276.1, read as the reverse complement.
ATCAATCGGACTTGCGGAAACGAAAACGAATTTTGAATATTTATAAGCATATTTATAAATTTCCTCGATTTCTGCCTGAGAAAGATTGCTTTCCATCATTAATGAAACGAAAATTCCACGGGTAAAATCACCTCTCCATGGGATGAAATTAATTTCCGTTTTGGTTTCAGAAATCAGTGAAATGCTTTTCTCAATTTCTGCGATATGTTGATGCGTAAAGGTTTTATAA
>JAHRWY010000266.1:0-4446 GCA_019104935.1 Kaistella sp. | reverse complement strand
CCCGCCAAATCTTATCGAAAGTTTTTCCTGGGGCGGAATGAAAGGCGATGAAAAATTCAAACTTGAAAAAGCCTACGAAGTTGCCGAACTGGCAATGGCTCGTAGAAAAGTGGCATTTACAGAAAAAGACAGAAATATTTTGAAATTCATTTATACAGAATATTAATACCACAGGATTTTTGGCGTAGCTCAAATTGCTTATCTTTGCAAAAATTTTCTCACTTAAACCGTTTATAGCATGCAACTGTATAACACTTTAAGCGCAGAAGAAAGAGCTCAGTTAATTGATCAAGCCGGTAAGCAGCGCCTTACTTTGTCTTTCTATGCGTACGCCAAAATCTCAGATCCCAAAAAATTTCGCGACGAATTATTCATAGCCTGGAACGCACTCGATGCATTAGGCAGGATATACGTGGCTAGCGAAGGAATTAATGCCCAGATGAGTATTCCTGAAGAAAACCTTGAAGCTTTCCGCGAAACGTTGGAAGTGTACGATTTCATGAAAGGAATCCGCTTGAATGAAGCGGTGGAGCATGATGATCACTCTTTCTTAAAACTTACGATTAAAGTCCGAAATAAAATTGTTGCCGACGGTTTAAACGATGAAACTTTCGATGTAACCAGTAAAGGAATCCACTTAAAGGCAAAAGAATTTAATACTTTACTCGAAGATCCCAATACGATTGTTGTGGATTTCAGAAATCATTACGAAAGTGAAGTCGGGCATTTCAAAGGAGCAATTACGCCCGATGTGGAGACTTTCAGAGAGAGTTTGCCGATTATTAATGAAAAGTTACAGGATTTCAAGGAAGACAAAAATCTTTTGATGTACTGTACAGGCGGAATCCGTTGCGAAAAAGCCAGCGCTTACTTCAAACATCAGGGTTTCAAAAACGTGTTTCAGCTCGAAGGCGGAATCATTGAATATACGCGCCAAATCAAGGAAGAAAATCTGGAAAGCAAGTTTATCGGTAAAAATTTTGTGTTCGATCACCGTTTGGGCGAGCGGATTACCGACGATATTGTTTCGCAGTGTCACCAGTGCGGAAAACCTTGCGACAATCATACAAACTGCGCGAATGACGGCTGCCATTTACTTTTTATTCAGTGTGATGAATGTAAAGCTGCCATGGAAAACTGCTGTTCAGAAGAATGTCAGCATATTATCCATTTGCCTTTAGAAGAACAGATTAACATTAGAAAAGGAGTTAATGTAGGCAACAAAATTTTCAGAAAAGGAAAATCTCCGGCGCTGAAATTTAAAAATTCCGGTGATTTACCAAATAAACCTTTGGCAAAAACTGAAAACGAAAATATCCGCCAGAAAATTGCCGTAAAAAAATCTTTACTTGGCAAAGCCGAACATTATTTCACGCAATCGAAAATTGCCCAGTTCTTACTGGAAAATGGTGAACTTTCAGCAGGTGATAAAGTTTTGATTTCCGGGCCGACAACCGGCGAGCAGGAAATTACATTGACACAAATTTTCGCGAACGGAAATCCATGTGAAACAGCCAAAGCCGGCGACCAGATTACTTTTGCGGTTCCGTTTAGAGTTCGTTTATCCGATAAGCTTTATAAAATTTTAGCATCATGACAAAAAGCGGAAAAATAGAACTGATGTCACCTGCGGGCGACTTCACAGCCCTGCAGGCAGCTTTGGATAACGGTGCAGATTCCATTTATTTCGGAGTTGAGCAGCTTAATATGCGGGCACGAGCTTCCATGAATTTCACGATCGATGATTTGCCTGAAATCTCCAGAAGATGTGCTGAAAAAGGGGTGAGAACTTATCTTACTTTAAATACCATCGTTTACGATCACGACCTGTCAATCATCAAAACGCTTCTGGATAAGGCAAAAGCCGCCAATCTAACCGCGGTAATTGCGATGGACCAGGCCGTAATTTCTTACGCGAGGCAAATCGGGATGGAAGTTCATATTTCCACCCAGATCAATATCACCAACATCGAAACGGTAAAATTCTATGCACTTTTTGCTGATACGATGGTGATGAGCCGTGAACTTTCGATCACCCAAATCAAAAAAATCTGCGATCAAATTGTAAAAGATGACGTTCGCGGACCTTCCGGAAATTTGGTTGAAATTGAAATTTTCGGTCACGGAGCTTTATGTATGGCGGTTTCCGGGAAATGTTATTTGAGTTTACATTCTCACAATTCTTCTGCAAACAGAGGGGCATGCAAACAGAATTGCCGTAAAAAATATACCGTCATCGATCAGGAATCCGGCTTCGAAATTGAGCTGGACAACGAATACATGATGTCGCCAAAAGATTTGTGTACCATTGGTTTCCTTGATCAGATCGTGGGCGCAGGCGTGAAAGTTTTAAAAATTGAAGGCCGTGGACGGGCGCCTGAATACGTAGCAACGGTTACAAAATGTTACCGGGAAGCAATTGATGCGATTGCTGATGGAACTTTCAGTCAGCAAAAAGTTGAGGAATGGATGAAACAGCTGGAAACCGTTTACAACAGGGGATTCTGGGATGGTTATTATTTGGGTCAAAAGTTGGGAGAATGGTCTGACACTTCCGGTTCAAATGCAACTCAGAAAAAAGTTTATGTCGGAAAAGGGAGAACTTTCTACGCTAAATCCAATATTGCAGAGTTTTTAATTGAAGCTTATGATGTAAATGTGGGCGACAGAGTTCTGATTCAGGGACCGACGACCGGTTCTCAGGAAATGGTTCTTGAAGCGATGCTGGTTGATGAAAAACCAAATGCGGAAAAGGCTTCAAAATCTGATATCATTACCTTTAAGACAGATTTCAGAATAAGGCCTTCCGACAAACTGTATAAAATTGTTGAGAACAACTGATGGTGATTATTACACTGCAGCGCGAAAAATGCATCGGCTGTAATTACTGTGCAGAATTTGCTCCCGAGTATTTCCGGATGTCGAAGAAAGACGGCAAATCTGTTTTGTTGAAAACGGAAGATAGAAAAGGTTTTTACACCTTGAAAACTCCCAATTACGAAGCCTTTGATCCTTGTGAAAAGGCTGCGAAAGCCTGTCCGGTAAAGATTATTTCGGTAAAAGAAATTTAAGATGAAAAAGAGTGATCTCAGAGAAAAATATCTGAAAAAACGGGAAAGCTTTTCGAAAGAACAGGTTTTGTCGTTATCAGAAAAAATTTTCAGCAATTTTACTGATAATTTTAAGCTCAGCGAAAATCAGAAAGTTCACTGTTTTCTTTCGATTCCGGAAAAAGGAGAAGTTGATACGCAGTTGTTTTTGAATGAATTTTTTAAAAGAGATATCCGCGTTTTTGTTCCAAAAATTTACCGTAAAAAATTAATTTCGGTGGAAATTACGGCGGAAACTCCTTTGCTTAAAAATTCCTGGGGAATTTCGGAGCCCGAATCAAACGAAGATTCTGGTGAGCGCGATTTTGATTATGTACTTACCCCTTTGCTGTACTGCGATCAGCAGGGCAATAGAGTAGGATACGGCAAAGGATATTATGATGGTTTTTTTGAAACCGTAAATGCTGAGACCCTGAAAATTGGCTTAAGTTTTTTCGGGCCGGATGAAGAAATTGATGATCTTATGGAAAACGATATTCCGTTGGATTATTTGGTGACTCCCACCGAAGTGCTGTCTTTTTTAGGAGCGGCATCAAAATCAACAAAGTAAAATCTAAATTCTTTTTTGAATTTTACAGGAAAAAGTTTCAGCATATACTGTGCGGTTTTTTCAAAAGTGCCTATCGATTTATTTTTCTGGTCAAAATATTCAACATCAAATTTTGCAAAATCCAGAGTATCGGTGCCGATTATTTCCTTTGACACGCTGATGTTTCCAACTTTCGCGGTTTTTACTTTGAAGCTGTCGAGCTGTTTCAATAGCGGCTGAAGTTTAGTTGAATCGTCTTCGGAAAAGTAGCTTTTCATTTGCGAATAAATTACAGAATCAATTTCTGTATCTCGGTTACCCGACGTATAAAGCGTTGAAAGGTCGAGTAATTCCTGAATTTTCTGTTTGGTAATAAATGAGATTGCCTGCGCGCTGTCCATCTTTGTCACGGGATAGGAAACCGTGTTTTTATTGTTTCTAATCTTTTCCAGGTCCGAAAGTTCGGTAACTTCTTTCTTACACGAAAAAACGATAAAAACCAATGCCAGAAGCAGAGGAACTGTTTTAATTATTTTCTTCATCGTTGTCGATTTTAAATTTAATCATTACTATTTTTCCTGAGTTATCAGTCTGTGTATCAATTACTTCAAGTTTTTCCAGTGACGTCGAGGGTAAGGTCACCAAATTGATATAGCGCTGCTTATCCATGGTTTCTACACCATAAAACTGGTTGTCGAAAACCTGATAAATTAACGCATGATCGCTGATGAGATAGTTTAAGCTTATTCTTTTCTTCTTTAAATCTTTCAGTGATTTCGAATAATAGAAAAGCATAATCGCATAATC